>CAJCHX010000745.1 GCA_903970215.1 Acidobacteriaceae bacterium | reverse complement strand
TCGGTGATCCCGATGCTGATCGACGGCCGCACCACGTGCTCGACGCCGAGGTAGTCGTGCTCGAGCGTGGGGTCGTGGACGGTGATGAACTGGGTGGGGACGATGTTGACCCCCGCAGACTCGTAGTCGCGCAGGTAACGCTTGTCCGCGTACCACCGCACCAACGGCTCCTGATTGAGCACGAGGGCCTTGTCCGCGACCTTCCACATCCAGCTGAGGAAGTCGTCGTACCGCCGCGAGTAGTCCCAGGTGCCGCGCAGCACGACCGCGTCGTACTGCTCCCAGTCGATGCTCGAGTCGCTCCACACGACCGGTTCGGCCGTGTGTCCGGCCTTGCGGAGGGCGGCGAGCACGAGCTGGCCTTCGTCGTCCAGATCCGGGAAGGCGGCGGCGGTGGCGAGGGCGATTCGATAACTCACGCGAGCCAGTATTGCAGCCACCTCACCGACGTCGGCGCGACACCCGAGCAAAGCGTCCCCGAGATCGCGATACCGGGCGATAGGCTCGTCTTCCAAGTTCCCGGACGACACGAGGACGCCGCCTGCCGGTCCGTCCAGGTATCCCCGGACCGCGAGAAAGGTAGCTGGTGACAGGCCCCCTGGAAGTCGGTATCGACACCGCGCGCCTGCACTTGCGCCCGACTTCGGGAGGGCGGTTCACCATCGTCGACCGGCACCTGCGGGCACACCTCGGACGGATCGCGATGCGGGCGCCGCGGCACAGCGTGGTCGCCGGCGGTCTCGAGCTGAGCTATACCGTCGCGGCCCAGTTCCGTCGGCGCGGGTTCGCGAAAGAGGCGGCCGCCGCACTGGTCGGGCATGCGTTCGCCCACACGGCTACGGCGCGGGTGTACGCGAGCACAGCGCTGAACAACATCGCTTCGCGACGGGTGCTCGAGAGCCTGGGTATGTATCCGGTGGAGCTCGCGATGCACGACTGGGAGTCACTCGCAGACGACGTCGCCGACGAGCGGTCGGACGGCGTCGGGCCCGACGATCCGGCGCCGGACGGGCTCGACCTCACCCCGTTCGCCCGACTCGAGTACGAGATCCGCCGCGAATCGTGGCCCTTCGGCCAGGTCGACCCACTCAGTCCAGAGCCGGGGCACCGACCTGGGTTCCGGGGCACTGCTCGGTCACAGGCCGACGCCGCGATCGACCCGACCCTCGCCGCTCTCGTCTACGGCCGCGCTCCGGGACGGCCGCGGCACTCGGCCGCTCGCCTCGCTTGACCGCGAGCACACCGGCCATGATCAGCGCCGCTCCGCCCAGCTGGAGCATGGACAGCGCCTCGCCGAGCAGCACCCACGCCGCCGACGCCGACACCAGGACCTCGCAGAACGCGAGGAACGAGGCGAGCGTGGGGCCCACGAGGTTGATCGCCAGGATCCCGGCGAGGTAGGCGAACCCGGTGGCGACCGCGCCGACCACGATGGCGGGCACCCACCAAGGAGCCTCGCCGAGCGTCCCCAGGTTCACCGCCGCCGTCGACGTCCGGATCGGTACCACCCCCGCCGCCGCCAACGCGCTCAGAGCCAGGGCGCCCACGACCAGCCCGCCGACCACAAGAGCCAGCTGGTCGACCTCCGGGCCGTCACCGGCGTCCGAGGTCCCGTCGTGCGCCATCAGGAAATAGACGGCGACACCGACCATCGCGAGCAACGCCCACATCACTCCGCGCGCGGTGACCACGGCCCCGTCCTGGCCGGTCCCGACCACGAGCGCGAGCCCGGACAACGCGATCACGGCGCCCACGGCCGTCAGTGCGGACGGGCGACGTCCGAACCGGGCCCATAGATATCCGATCACGAGCACCGGCGCGGAGAACTCGATGAGGAGCGAGACCGTGACCGACATCTGGCTGATCGCGTTGAAGTAGAAGAGGTTGGTGCCCAGGACCGCGAGCAGCCCGTACGCGATCACGGCACCCGGGGAACGCCGCAGTGTCGCGAGCCGTTCGCGCGCGAACAGCACCATCGGTACCACGGTGACGAGCGTCGCGATCCACAGTCGCACGAGCACCACCCCACCGGGTGACCAGCCGGCCTCGAGCAGCGGCTTGCCGAAAGGACCCGACATCGCGAACGCGAATCCCGAGAGCAGCGCGACCGCGATCCCCTTAGCCATCTCCACCTCCAGCCCAGCAGGGCGTGTAATGAGTCATCACGATTACAGTGATGACGGTAGACGTGCCCCCGGTAAGGAATCAAATGCAATTCGCTCATGACACGGAGCCGACCCTGGTGATGGCATCAGAACTGCTCAACACGGCCCGGCACGGCCGCGACCGGCTGGCCACCGTCGCGCAGCTCCGCGCGTTCCTGCGGCGCCACGAGTTCACGGGGTGGAGTTCGGCCGAGGACGCCGATCTGGCTTCCGTGCAGGATCTGCGCGAACGTCTCGCCGAGGTCTGGACGGCTCCCAACACCGCCCGGCTGGTCGCGATCGTCAACGCACTGCTCGCGGAATCGCCTCAGCAACCGCGGCTCACCCGGCACGGCGCGTGGGACTGGCACCTGCACTTCACCACCGACGATGCGCCGATCCCGGTCCGGCTCCGCGCCGAGACCGCGATGGCACTCGTCGACCTGGTCCGCAGTGGCAACACCGACCGACTCAAGCGATGTGCGGCCGAGGGCTGCGAGCGGGTGCTCGTGGACCTCTCGCGCAACAAGTCGCGGCGGTTCTGCAGCGAGGGGAACTGCGCCAACCGCACGCACGTGGCGGCGTACCGCGAGCGGCAGGCCGGCGCCGGGCGTGAACAGAAGTCGAACTCACCGTCCGAGTAGGCGTGCTCACGCGACGGCTGCGGCGGCCTCCGACTACGGTGTGGGGAGGCACGCACGCCGGTACGCCGGCTTCGACACCACAAGTTGCAGGAGCAAGTGAGATGAGCTTCAAGGACGGATCGACCCGCCACAAGGTCGTCGTCATCGGTTCGGGGTTCGGCGGACTCTTCGGCACCAAGGCACTCAAGAAGGCCGACGTCGACGTCACGATGATCGCGAAGACGACCCATCACCTGTTTCAGCCGCTCTTGTACCAGGTGACCACCGGCATCCTCTCAGAAGGCGAGATCGCTCCGCCGACCCGCGTGATCCTGCGTCAGCAGCGGAACGCCCAGGTGCTGCTCGGCGAGGTCGTCGATATCGACCTCGAGAACCGCACCGTCACGTCGCAGCTGCTCGAGCGCACCACGGTCACGCCGTTCGACAGCCTGATCGTCGCGGCGGGTGCCGACCAGTCGTACTTCGGGAACGACCGGTTCGCCGAGTTCGCCCCCGGAATGAAGACGATCGACGACGCCCTCGAGCTGCGCGG
>CAJCHX010000744.1 GCA_903970215.1 Acidobacteriaceae bacterium | reverse complement strand
GTTCGCCGTTCTCCCGAGTCGCCCCGCCGTGGGCGGCGAACCACGCGGCGGCGTCGGCGTCGAGCACCTCCGACCAGATGTAGCTGTAGTAGCCCGCGCCGTAACCACCGGAGAAGATGTGCGAGAAGTACGGGCCCCGATACCGCGACGGCAGCTCGGGCAGGTACAAGCCGGCGGACTCCAGTGCCGCGCGTTCGAATGCCGCGACATCGTCGACCCGCTCCCCCGGCGGCAAGGTGTGCCAGGCGAGGTCGATCACTGCCGCAGCGAGGTACTCGACGGTGGCGAAACCCTCGCCTCGCGTGTCGTGGGCCGTGAGCTGCGCACGTAGGTCGGGCGGCAGCGGCGCGCCGGTGTCGTGGTGCCGGGCGAAGTGGTCGAGCACCTCGGGCCACACCAACCACATCTCATTGAACTGCGACGGGAACTCGACGAAGTCGCGCGGAACCGCGGTCCCCGAGAAGTACGGGTATCGCACCTGCGACAGCAGACCGTGCAGCGCGTGGCCGAACTCGTGGAACACGGTGGTCGCCTCGTCGATCGACAGCAGAGCGGGCCGATCTCCCGACGGCTTCACGAAGTTGCACACGTTGATCACGACCGGCAGCGTTCCGAGCAACTCCGACTGGTCGACGAACGAAGTCATCCACGCGCCACCGCGCTTGCTGGGCCGTGCGAAATAGTCGCCCACGAACAGCCCGATCCCCGCACCGGATTCATCGAAAACCTCCCATGCCCGAGCATCGGGGTGATGCAGCGGCAGGTCGGTCCGCTCCGCGAACGTCAGGCCGTAGAGCAGGTGTGCGGCGTGGAACGCGCCGCGGGTGACCACGGCGTCGAGTTCGAGATACGCGCTGGGGTCACCCACCGCGCCGGACGCCGCCGTATCCCGATCTCCGGAATCCTTGGCGCCGGGCCCGGCGGCACCGGCCGCGTGCGCCCGCTCGGCCGCGATCCGCGCATAGAACGCCCAATCCCACGCTTCGATCGGATGCCCCGCCAGCTCCTCGAGCTCGGCGAGTTCGGCGCGGGCGTTGGTCACCGCCGGCCCCGCGAGCCGAGCGAGCATGCCCGAGGCCGCCTCGGCGGTGTGCGCGGTCTGGTCGGCGATGACGTACGCGGCGTGGTGCGGATATCCGAAGAGCTGAGCCCGCTCCGCGCGCAGGGCGGCGATCCGCGCGATCAGCTCGCGGGTGTCCGTCTCGCCGCCGCGGGACCCGCGGGCCAGCGACGCCTCGAGCAGCCGCCGGCGCGAGTCACGGACGGTCATACGGGCGATGAGCGGCTGGTTCGTCGGATAGCCGAGCGCTACCTTCAGTCGCCCCGGCTGGCCGTCGGCGGCCGCAGCGGCGCGCGCGGCGGCGATCGCATCGTCGTCGAGTCCCGCCAGCTCGGCGGGGTCGTCGAACCACACGGCCGACCCGTTGGTCTCGGCCAGCGCATACTGCGCGAATCGAGTTGTCAGCGAAGACAATTCGGTGTTGATCGCGGTGACCCGCGCCTGCTGCTCGGCATCGAGGGCGGCCCCGGCCCGGGTGAACCGCAGGTCATACCGCTCGACGAGGCGCCTGGCCTCAGGATCAAGCCCGGCGCGGTCGGCGTACACCGCGGCGAGACGCGCGAACAGGCGTGGGTCGAGATGGATCGCGTCCTGATGCGTCGAGAATCGGGGCCAGATCACCGTCTGCGCGGCCTCGAGCTCCTCGGTGGTATCGGTCGATGTGAGGCTCGAGAACACCGCCGTCGCGCGGGCCAGCTCGCGACCCGAGCGCTCGAGCGCCTCGACGGTGTTCGCCATGTCGGGCTGCTCGGGCGAGGCAGCGATGGCCTCGACTTCGCCACGATGGAGGCGGAACGCCTCGTTGAAGGCCCCGACCCAGTCCACACCGGCGAGGGCAGTCATGTCGGGGAACTGGTACGGCAGGGCGCTGGGCGAGAGAACGGCGTCGACTGTCACGGATCGACGGTACTCGGCTGGAGCGGTACGTCGGCGTCTGCGCTGGATCCGATCGCGATCTCGTGCAGCCGGTGCAGATTCCGCTCGTGGTCCCAGGAGATGGAATCGCAGCCGCTAGCAATGCTGTCAATTCATAACATATTGTGCCGATGTCTCCCAATGCAACCCGACACACGGGCGGGGCACGGTCACCTCAGCTGGGTCGCACCGCGCAGCCGTCAGGGCCGCAGGCACCGGCCTCGTCGGGCGCTCCGTCGACCCCGGCACCATGCGCTCCCACCACCTGCAGCGAATCCGCCTGGTCCGCCCACGCCCGCCGCAGCGCCTCGGCGAACACCGACTCCGGCTGCGCACCGGACACCGCGTACCGCCGGTCGAGGACGAAGAACGGCACGCCGGACACACCCAGCGCGGCGGCCTGCTCCTCGTCGGCACGCACCGCAGCGGCATACTCGTCGGACTCCAGCACCCGGCGGACATCCGCCTCGTCGAGACCGGCCCCGACGGCGACCGCGATCAGCCGCTCACGATCCCCGAACAGCGGCGCCTCGTCGGCGAAGTTGGCCGCATACAGCGCGTCGATCACGCGGTCCTGTACGCCCCGATCGAGGGCCAGATGCAGCACCCGGTGCATGTCGAAGCTGTTGCCGTAGTCACGGCCGGACACCCGGTACTGCAAGCCCGCCTGCTCGGCCTGCGCGCCGATGCTGCGCTCGTTGGCCTCGGCCTGCGCGGCCGGGATCCCGTACTTCTGCGCGATCTTCTCTACGACGGGGCCGGACGCGTCGGACGGCAGCGTGGGATCGAGCTCGAACGATCGATGCACCACATGCACCTGGTCCCGGTGCTCGAATTCGGCGAGCGCCGCCTCGAAGCGCGCCTTACCCAGGTAGCAGAACGGGCAGTTGATATCGGTCCAGATCTCGACGCCGACGGTCACGATATGTCTCCTCGCGGGGTTGTCGCTCGGGTGTCGGCCGCGCACCGACACTCCTGTCCAGTTCGAACACTCGGACGAGACGCGGTTATTCCTGGCGATCCATCACTTCGACAGCAGACCGGCGACGTCCCGCAGGTGTCGTTCGGCGTCGGCGGCGATCCGGCTCACCACCTGACCGGCGGGCAGCGACTCGGTGATCAGACCGGCGGCCTGACCGGCATACACCACACCGAGCGACTCGTCTGCGG
>CAJCHX010000743.1 GCA_903970215.1 Acidobacteriaceae bacterium | reverse complement strand
GCACCGCCGTCCGCCAGAATCGACCGCGCTGCACTCTCATCGACATACCCCCCGCCGGCGGCGAGGGTGTCGGCGACGTGCAGGTCGACGCTGTCTGCCGGGTCTGACAGAAACGGATCCGCGGGATCGCACACCGCGACGCCACCCTGCGCGAACGCCGTCGCCGTCGCCAAGCCGGGGCCCGCGGCGGGCTTGCACAGCACCGTCACGTCATGGCCCGCCTCGGCCGCGACCAGCGCGGCGGTGAGGCCGCCGACCCCGGCGCCCACGACGATCAGGTCCGCGACAGCGCCACGTCCCCCCGCGGCTCGACTACCGCCCGTCATTCCCCGCCGCCGGGCTGACCGATCCCGATCATCCGAGTGACGGCAGACCGCCCCGCGGCCGCGGTCGCCGCGTCCACGAACACCTCGTCGGCGCCATCGACCAGGCAGCGCAGCAGGGCGGCGGGCGTGATCATCTTCATGAACTTGCAGGACGCACGGTCGTTGACCGCCCGGAAATCGACGCCGGGCGCGGCGCGCCGCAACTGGTGCAACATACCGATCTCGGTCGCCACCAACACCTCTCGCGCACCGGTCTCCCGCGCGGCGTCGAGCATTCCGCCCGTCGACAGGATCTTGACCCGATCGGCCGGAACGGCACCCTCCCCGGCGAGGTACAGCGCCGACGTGGCGCAGCCGCACTCCGGATGCACGAACAGTTCGGCGTCCGGGTGTGCGAGGACCTGTGCAGCCAGCTCGTCACCGTTGATGCCGGCGTGCACGTGGCACTCGCCCGCCCAGATATGTAGGTTCTCGCGCCCGGTCACCCGTTTGACGTGCGCGCCGAGAAACTGGTCCGGCAGAAAGAGCACGTCGCGGTCGGCGGGGATCGATGCCACCACTTCGACAGCGTTGGAGGAGGTGCAGCAGATATCGGTGAGCGCCTTGACCTCGGCGGTGGTATTGACGTACGCCACGACGACTGCGTCCGGGTACTCCGCCTTCCACTCGCGCAGGTCATCGGCCGTGATCGAGTCGGCCAGCGAGCACCCCGCTCGGGAATCCGGGATCAGCACCGTCTTCTCCGGGCTGAGGATCTTGGCGGTCTCCGCCATGAAATGAACGCCACAGAACACGATCGTGTCGGTGGAGACGTCTGCCGCGATCCGGGACAGCGCGAGTGAATCGCCCACGAAGTCCGCGATGTCCTGGATCGCGGGGATCTCGTAGTTGTGCGCCAGGATCGTCGCATTGCGCACGCGCGCGAGACGGCGGATCTCGTCCGCCCATTCCTGCGTGGGCTCGACTCCCGCGAAACCGCCGGGGGTGTCGACGATGCGGTCGTAGAGCGCGGAGCTGGTGTCGGGCAGGGATGCTGTGGTCATCACGCTGCCTCCTATCCATCGAATGTACGTCGGCTGCAGGTTTTCGCCCATTGGTCGAAAACCCTGTCATCGACTGTAGCAGCCGTTCGGCGTCCGCGACAGCGACCATCCCGCCCAGAATGCAGCCCTTTAGAATCGGGCCCTGTGCAGACCACAGGCACGGCACACGAGGTCCTCAGCGTCGTCTTCCGAGTCCAGGACGGGCGCGTGTCGGTGCTGTTATGGCAGCGCGCCCGCGAGCCGGCGGCCGGCGCCTGGGCGCTGCCGGGCGGGCGGCTCGGGCCCGACGAAGACCTGCCCACCTCCGCCCGGCGCCAACTGGCCGACAAGGTCGACCTCACCGACGTGGCTCATCTCGAGCAGTTCGCGGAGTTCTCCGATCCGTACCGGCTGCCGCCGACCGACGACGCACGGCGCACCTTGGCATCGGTGTTCCTGGGCCTGGTGCGGGCCGGAACCGAGCCCCGCCTGCCGGACGACACCGCCTGGCATCCCGTCGACGACCTCCCTCCCACCGCGTTCGACCACGGTGTGATGGTGCATCGGGCGCGGGCCAGGTTGGCGGCCAGGCTGTCGTACTCGAATATCGGCTTCGCGCTCGCACCGGCCGAGTTCCCCGTATCGCAACTGCGAGACATCTACGTAGCGGTCCTGGGGTACCCGGTGGACGCCACGAACCTGCTACGGATCCTGTCCCGGCGCAGCGTGATAACAGCCACCGGCACCACAGCCCGGTCGGGTCGCGGCGGCGGGCGCCCAGCGGCGCTCTACCGATTCGAGGACACCTACCTGCGGATCACCGA
>CAJCHX010000742.1 GCA_903970215.1 Acidobacteriaceae bacterium | reverse complement strand
CGGGGTGCTGCGGGTCGCGAGGGCGGGGGATCTGGTCGATGCCGGCGTGCTGAAGTCGCTGCCTCCTCGCGTGGATCAGGAGGACTGGTTCATGGACTACCGCAACGCCGACGGGTCGATCGCCGAGATGTGTGGCAACGGGGTGCGGGTGTTCGCGCACTTCCTCGTGACGTCGGGGTTGGAGCCCTACCGCGAGTTCACCGTCGGCTCGCGGGCCGGCGGCCGCAAGGTCGTGGTGCATTCGGCGGACACGGTGGCCGCCGATGTCGAGGTGGACATGGGGGCGGTGTCGGTGTTCGGCGAGTCGACGGCCGTCGTCGGTGGGCGGAAGCTGGCAGGGATCGCGGTCGACGTGGGCAACCCGCATCTGGCGTGTGTGGTTCCGGGGCTGACGGCAGCCGAGCTGGCACTACTAGACGTCGGCGCGCCGCCGGTCTTCGACTCCGCGCTGTTCCCCGCGGGGACCAACGTCGAAGTTCTCACCGAGTTGTTCGACGGGGCGAGCGGAGTGTCGGGGTCTGCGTCCGGGGCGAGCGGAGCGACGGGGTCTGCGTCCGGGGCGAGCGAAGCGACGGGGTCTGTATCCAGTGCGAGCGGAGCGACGGGGTATGGGAGCGGCGCCGTGGAGATGCGGGTGCATGAACGCGGCTCCGGGGAGACCAGGTCGTGTGGCACGGGTACGGTCGCGGCGGCGGTCGCAGCCCTCCGAGCTGCTGGCCTGCAGCACGGCGCCGTCGAAGTGTGCGTGCCGGGTGGCGAGGTTACCGTCACCGTGGGGCCCGACGGCGCGACGCTGCGCGGGCCCAGTCGGCTGGTCGCGTCCGGCACGGTCCGGACCGCCGGTTTGACCGTCCATCCGGGGTGAGCGTTCCGCGGCCCGGCGTAATCGAGATGACCTTCGGGTCGGCCGCGTGTCACACTGGACGGAGAATGACTGAAGCACATACCTGGGAACCGGTCGACGAGCCGGCGCCGACTGTCGGCGAACTGCAACTCGAGGAGCGATCCTCTCTCCGCCGCGTGGTGGGCCTCTCCACGGAGCTGGATGACGTCACCGAGGTCGAATACCGGCAGCTACGACTCGAGCGCGTGGTTCTGGTGGGTGTGTGGACGGAGGGGTCGGCGGCGCAGGTCGACTCCTCGCTGGCCGAGCTCGCCGCCCTCGCTGAGACTGCCGGCTCGGTGGTCCTGGACGGGGTGGTTCAGCGCAGAGACCGGCCCGACCCGGCCACCTACATCGGCTCCGGCAAAGCGCACGAGCTGCGTGAGGTCGTGCTTGCGACGGGCGCCGACACGGTGATCTGCGACGGCGAACTCACCCCGGCCCAGCTGAATGCGCTGGAGAAGGTGGTGCGGGTCAAGGTGATCGACCGCACCGCGCTGATCCTCGATATCTTCGCCCAGCACGCGACGTCGCGCGAGGGAAAGGCGCAGGTCTCTCTGGCGCAGATGGAGTACATGCTGCCGCGGCTTCGAGGCTGGGGTGAAGCACTGTCTCGGCAGGCCGGCGGCCGTGCGGGGAGTAATGGCGGCGTGGGCCTGCGCGGGCCGGGTGAGACCAAGATCGAGACCGACCGGCGCCGCATCCGCGAGCGGATGGCCCGGCTGCGCAGGGAGATCCGCGCAATGAAGCAGGCCCGCGACACCAAGCGCGGTCAGCGTCGCCGTAGCCAGGTGCCGGCTGTGGTGATTGCGGGCTACACCAATGCCGGCAAATCGAGCCTCCTCAACGCGCTGACCGACGCGGGTGTCCTGGTGCAGAACGCGTTGTTCGCCACCCTTGATCCCACTACCCGGCAGGGCCGCCTCGACGACGGGCGCGACGTGGTGTTCACCGACACGGTCGGCTTCGTCCGGCACCTGCCGACGCAGCTGGTCGAGGCCTTCCGCTCCACGCTCGAGGAGGTGGTGGACGCCGATCTGCTGCTGCACGTCGTGGATGGAGCCGACCCGATGCCCGAGCAGCAGATCGCCGCTGTCCGCAAGGTGCTCCGCGAGGTGGCAGGCGCGCGGGACCACACACTTCCGCGGGAGTTGTTGGTGGTCAACAAGTCCGACGTCGCCGATCCGGTGGTGCTTGCGCAGCTGCGAGTCGCACTTCCCGGTGCCGTCTTCATCTCGGCGCACACGGGCGCCGGCATCGACGAGCTACGCGCCCGGATGACCGAGCTGCTCACCGCCGACGACGTCGATGTCGAGATCCGTATTCCGTACCACCGCGGTGACGTGCTGGCCCGCCTGCACGCCGAGGGCACAGTGGTGTCCGCCGAGCACGAGGCCGACGGCACTCATATCGTCGCCCGGGTTCCGCGGCCCGTTGCGGGTGCCCTGGAGTCGTTCGCGGTCTGACCGCGGTCACCGGATACGCCGATCCGCGGGCCGCGCCCGAGCGAGTCGCTTCAGGACGTGGTGAGTGCCGCGGCGTCGCGGCGGACGGCGCGTCGAACGCGCTCCGGCACTCGCTCCGCGAATGACACTGCCAGGGCCACAGGCGCGGGAACGGGCAACCCGTCGACGGGCCGAATGCCGTCCGCCCCGCCATCGATCTCGGGCAGCAGGGTGACCCCGAGGCCCGCCCGAGTAGCCGAGTAGAGGCCGGACAGGTTCGCAGCCTGCGCAACGATCTCGGTGCCGCCGGGCACGGCCCGCAGTGCAGCCACAGCAGGTGCCCGCAGGACACAGGGATCGTCGAACATGATCACCGGGAGTGGCCCCTCGACGGGCTGGAACTCTTTTGCGGCGTACCAGCACAGCGGCAGCGTGCCCACGGCGTCGGGATGGCCCGCCGCGGCGAGGAACACTGCGATGTCAGCTGCGCCCGCGCCGACGGCGTCGGCGACGTATGTGCTGCGACCTAGACGGAACTGCGCGTTGTAGCCGCCCGGCAGCTCGCCTAAGCGGCGGCTCAGCGATGGGATCAGGTGATCTGCGCCGTGCTCTGTGGTGGCGACGATCAGCGTCTTGCGGGCCGGTGCCACCAACTCGGCGACGGCCTCGTCGTGGGCGGCCAGGATCCGCTCGGCCGCCGCGAGCAGACGCTCCCCATGCTCGGTGAACCGGACACCTCGCCCCGCTTTGGCGACGATCGGGGCGCCGGTCTCCTTCTCGAGTCGGCGGATGTGCGCGCTCACCGTCGACTGCGTCAGGTGCAGTGTGGCAGCCGCGCGGTGGACGCCGCCGCAGTGCGCGACTGCGGCGACGCTACGCAGTGGTGTGATGTCTAGGGTCGGTGAGCTCACGCCACCAGTATCCGCCACTCACATTCCGATCGGCCGAATCGATCGATAACGATATACGATCGATCGCGATCGCGAATCATCGTTGGACCTCAGCGCATCTGGCGTTCGACGATGGCTGGCATGAGAATCCTACGTTCCATCGAATTGCCGTTGATCGTGCTCTGGGCCTTCGGCTACCCGCTGGGTGCGCTGGGCGTCGCAGCGATGAGCCCGATGTTGCTGTTGTTCTTGAGGTTTGGTCTCTCGGGTGCGGCGATGGCCCTACTGGTGGCGGTGACAGGTCGACGTCTGCCCCGGGGCGCCGACCTCGGCCATGCTGCGATCGCGGGTATGTGTAGCCAAGCGGTGCAGTTCATCGGCCTCTACCTCGGGCTACGTGCGGGCGTACCCCCCGCTGTCGCGGCGTTGGTGATCGCTATGAACCCGGTGGTGACGACCTTTGCAGCCCGAGTCACGTTGGGGGAGAGGCTGACCCGACGCAAGATAGCCGCAGCGACACTTGCGGCGGTTGCAGTCCTGTGCGCTTGCTGGTCTGCGGTCGGACATCTGACACACGCGAACGCGGGCATCGGATTCACTCTGCTCGGGCTGGCGGGCCTCGTGGTGGGCGGCCTTTATCAGCAGCGGTTCTGTGCGGGTCGCGATCCGATCGCCCTCAACGCAGTCGCACTGTGTGTGTCGGCGGTACCCGCGGGTGCGCTCGCACTTGCCTTCGGTTCGACAGTCACCGATCCCGTGCGCGGCGCGGAGGTGGTGGGCCTGATGGTTGTGCTGAGTTCGTTGGTGGCGACCACCCTTTACGTGCGACTGATCGCCCGCTCGGGTGCTGCCGGAGCCGCCACCATCTTTGCGGTGATCCCTTCGGTCACCGCGCTGTTCAGCCTGATCATGTTCGGCACACACCCCACTGTCGGCGCAGGTATAGGTCTTGCCGTCGGCGCGGTCGCCTGCCTGATCGCGGCGGGCCGGCGGGGCCGTGGACCCGCGCCGACGCCAGCTGCCGCGCCCGTCAGATTCGCCGCATGACCGCTACGACCTTGCCGAGGATCACCGC
>CAJCHX010000741.1 GCA_903970215.1 Acidobacteriaceae bacterium | reverse complement strand
CTTCGGCGCTGCCGCGGTTGTCTTCAGTGTCGTGACGATCACCTTCATCGTCACCCGCGTGATCGCGCCGGACCCGACCAACCTGTTCCTCGGCGCGTCGGGCAATGGCTTCTCGAGCGCCACCGCGCAGGCGGCCGCGCGAGTGAAGGTGCGCGCCACCCTCGGCCTCGACAAGCCCCTGCCGACCCAGTTCGTGCGCTTCCTCAACCAGATCATCCACGGCAACCTGGGGACCTCCTTCGAGACCGGGCGGTCGGTCACCAGCGACCTGGTGGCGCGCCTGCCGGCGACACTAGAGCTGGCCGTCTACGCCCTCATCTTCGGCGTCGCGCTCGGTCTTGTCGTCGGCATCCTCAGCGCTGTCCGCCGCAACGGGCTCTTTGACCACCTCAGCAAGGTGCTGACGGTGGGCGCGCTCTCGCTGCCGCAGTTCTGGATCGGGCTGATGCTGCTGTGGCTCTTCTCCACCAAGCTGCATCTGACTCCCGGCCCCGACGGACGGCTTCCGGTGGGAGTCCATCCCCCGCAGCACATCACAGGGTTCTACGTCGTCGACGCGTTGCTCACCGGCAACTGGACCGTCGCCGGTGACGCCGCCCTACAGCTGACCCTGCCGGTCGTCACGCTCGGACTGGGCCTGGCCGCTCCGATCGTGAAGGTCGTGCGCTCGTCGATGATCGAGGCACTCGCCTCCGAATACGTGCGCACCGCGCGGGCTATGGGCTTCGGCAACCGGCGGATCTATTTTCGGTACGCCCTGAAGAACGCACTGCTGCCGGTCGTCACCGTGCTCGCCGGCATCGTCGCCTACACCTTCGTCGGCTCGATCCTCGTCGAGGGGATCTTCGGCTGGCCCGGCGTCGGCAACTACGCCTATCAGGCGATCCAGAACTCGGATTTCCCCGCGATCCAGGGGTTCGTCGTCTACTCGGCGGTCCTCTACGTGATCATCTACGAGCTGCTGGAAGTCGTCTACCGGCTCATCGATCCGAGGATCAGGCCATGAGCGTCGTCGGCCGCTTCTCCGGCCGCGGACGCCAGGTCGCCACGGGTGACCAGGCGCGAGGGCGGATGCACGTGCCACGGCCGATGCTTGTCGGCGGTGTAATCATCGCCGGGTTCATCGCTGCCGCAATCGTCTCGCTGTTCTGGACGCCGTATCCCCCAAGTCAACCGGCGACGGGGACCTTCCTCGGGGCGCCGAGCTGGTCGCACCTGTTCGGAACCAACTCGGTCGGCGGAGACGTCTTCTCCCAGGCCCTGGCCGCGACCCGCACCGACGTCGGAATCACGGTCGCGGTGATCGCGATCGCGTTCGCCGTCGGCACGCTGTGGGGGACGCTCAGTGGCTTCATCGGCGGCGCCTTCGATGCCGTCACCATCAGGGTGCTGCAGGTAATCAACGCGTTCCCGGCGCTCCTGCTCGCCATGCTCGTCATCTCGGCACTGGGACGGAGCATCATCGACGTGATCGTGGTCGTGGCGCTGATCCCGCTGCCCGACTACGTCCGTCTCTCCCGCGCGGAGGTGCGCACCCGGAAGCAGTGGCCATTTGCCGAGGCGGCGCAGATGATCGGGCGCCGGCCGATGGGGGTCCTGTTCGGACACATCGTGCCCAACAGCCTGAGACCGGCGATCGCCTACGCGGCGATCAACGCCTCCTGGGTTGTTGCCACGGTCGGTGCACTCGGATTCCTGGGTCTGGGCATCCAGCCAGGATCGGCGGAATGGGGTTCGATGATCGCCGGCGGCGAGAGCGGGATCTCGTCCGGTCAGTGGTGGATGTCTTTCTTCCCGGGCCTCGCGATCTTTGTGCTCGCGCTGGCCTTCCACCTCATCGGTGACTGCCTCTCCGACGCCGACGTCGACCGGCAGAGTTGATCATGGCCACCGCCGCACGACCAACGTCACCGCCGCAGGCCCATATCCAGGTCGAAGGTCTGACCGGGGGATTCACAGACGAGACGGGACAGCTGCGCGAGGTGCTGCACGACGTCTCGTTCGGGATCGCGCGTTCCGCGATGACCGCGATCGTTGGAGAGACCGGTAGCGGCAAGACCCTCACCGCACTGAGCATGATCGGGCTGCAGCCGAGCGCGTTTCGCCGCACGGCGGGATCGATCGTGTTCGAGGGGCTCGACCTTGCGGCCGCGGATCGGGCCGCCATCACGGCGACCCGGGGCCACAAGATCACCATGGTCTTTCAGGACGCGAAGATGGCGCTCAACCCGGTCTTCACGATCGGCGATCAGATCTCCGACGTGGTCCGGCTCCACCATCGGGTCGCCAAGAAGGCGGCCCGCCAGCAGGCCACCGCGCTACTCGAGCAGGTGCGCGTTCCCGAGGCGAAGCGCCGGATGCGCCAGTACCCCCACGAGTTCTCCGGCGGGATGGCGCAGCGCGCCCAACTGGCGATGGCGCTGGCCTGTGAGCCGTCGGTCCTGATCCTCGACGAGCCCACCACCGGTCTGGACGTCACGATCCAGGCCGACATCCTGGAACTGATCGTCGAGCTCGGCCGCACCCAGGGGATGACGACGTGCCTGATCACCCATGACCTGGGCGTGGTCGCCAAGACCTGTGACTTCGTCGTCGTCATGCGAGATGGTCACGTGCGTGAGACCGGGCCGTGCGCCACCGTGCTCGGCGACCCGGAGGACTCCTACACCCGTCAGCTGATCGCCGCCAGCACGCTCGAGGGGCTCGGCCGACCGTGACCCTCGCCACCCAACCCATCCTTGAGGTGCGAGGTCTGTCCAAGGAGTTCCCCGTCCGCGGCGCCCGCGGCAAGGTCCTGACCGCGGTCAGCCAGCTGGACCTCAGTGTGCACCCCGGGGAGACGCTCGCGATAGTCGGCGAAAGCGGGTCTGGCAAGTCAACCGCGGCACGGTGCATCACCCGCTTGATCGAGCCGACGGCCGGCACCGTATCGCTCTGCGACCAGCTCTTCTCGCAGCGCTCGCGCAGGGGTTTGCGCGACGCCTACAGCGACATCCAGATGGTTTTTCAGGACCCCCGGGCGTCGCTCAATCCGCGGATGACCGTGCAGGCAATCCTCGACGAGCCGCTACGCCTGCACACCGATCTCCCACGAGCCGCCCGAGTCGACGCGAGCAAGGGGTTGCTCAATGACGTCGGACTTCCGATGGAAATGCTCGGCCGTCGACCGGGGCAGCTCAGCGGCGGCCAGCGGCAGCGGGTCAGCATCGCCCGCGCGCTCGCCGTCGATCCCAAGGTCATCATCTTTGATGAGCCCACCGCGTCCCTGGACGTCTCGGTCCGCGGGCAGATCCTCGAACTGCTCGTCCGTCTGCAGCGAGAGCGCAGCCTGGCCTACCTGTTCATCAGCCACGACCTTGAGGTCGTCCGGCACGTCGCGGACCGCGTGTTGGTCATGTACCTCGGCACGGTCGTTGAGACCGGGCCGACCGCCGCGGTGTTTGCCGCCCCCCAGCACCCCTACACGCGGGCCCTGTTGTCGTCGATCCTGACGCTCGACACCGCGCAGGCACCGTCACGCCTGCGTCTGACGGGCGAGATCCCGAGCCCCATCGATCTGCCCCGCGGCTGCCGGCTGACCTCGCGCTGTCCTCTGGCCCGCCCGGAGTGCGCCGCGGCCCAGCCGCCGCTGGAACTGGTCGGCCCGGAGCACATGAGCGCCTGCCCCGTCGTCGCCCACAGCCCGCAGCCCACCGCCGCCACACCTGACGCGGGCGCGGTGCCGCACGACCCCCCCTTGTCCCCCGATCCACAACCGTGACCTCAGGAGGCCACTACCCCGATGCATGAACGAAAGACAACCATGATGCGCCGCCAGGCAGCACCGATCCTGGCCGGCCTCGGGGTGATGGTGGCGCTTGCGGCCTGCGGAGGCTCATCCGGCGGCGGCAGCAGTAGCAGCACGGCCGCCGCTTCCGCGACTGGCACCGTCAAGACCATCTCGACGGCGTGGCCGATCGATATCACCACGCTGGATCCCGCCAACCTCTCCAACTCCGAAGATCACGAACTCGCCCGCAACATCTACCAGACCCTTGAATCGCCGGCCTTCAAGGTCGAGGCATCCGGTTCGCTCAACTTTCAGGGCGCCAAAGTGAGCCCCGAGCTGGCGAAATCGTGGACGATCGGCAAGGACTCGGTCACCTACCACCTCCGTCCCGGCGTGAAGTTCTACGGCACCAACGACGTCGTGACCGCGCA
>CAJCHX010000740.1 GCA_903970215.1 Acidobacteriaceae bacterium | reverse complement strand
AGGAGCGCGCGGAGGGCGCCGCTCAGTTGCTCGGATGCGTGCGCTGGCTGCCAGACGGGCGTCGAGCATCTCCACGCCACATGCGCGTCGGGCCGGACCAGGATCGCTCCGGCCTCATGAATCTCCCGCACCCGGGCCCAGGAGAGGTAGGGGTCTCGGGCGCCGTGATCCCCGACGATGAGCGTGTCGAGGAAGGGCAGATCGAGCTCACTCGCGGCGTCGCTCCATGCCGTGCCGGCGAGGCCGGTGATGAGCGTGAACCGACCTTTGCCGACGAGATCGAGCGTCGACACACGTTCGCCCTTGGCGTCCACCAACCAGACGTGAGGCAGCTTGGCTCCTGGCCGGGTGCTGGCCTGCAGGTACAGCTCGGGGTCTCGGTCCCAACGCTCCTCGCCGGCAAGGGGATCGGGCAGTACCGCGTCTGAGACGTAGCGCTGGTTGAGCTCGACACCTTGGGCGTTGAACTCGTGGTTCTTGAGGTCGAGGGCTTTGTCGAGCGCCTCCCGAACCGCGACGCCCTTGGGGCCGGGGTCCCGGATTTTGGCCAGGCCGGCGGCGACGGGGTCCTGCGCGCCCTCGGTGCGAAAACACTCATTCAGTGGCGCATAGTCCAGACGGGATTGGTTGGCGCGTGCGACGACCTGTTCGCCGACGGGCACGCGTTCGTCGCTGTAGGAGTTCAGCAGCGCTTCGTCGGCCCATCCCTTGATGACGTAGGCCAGCTTCCAGGCGAGGTTGAAGGCGTCCTGGATCGAGGTGTTGGATCCCAGGCCGCTGCTCGGCGGGTGGCGGTGGACGGCGTCTCCGGCGCAGAAGACGCGCCCCTTGGAGTATCGGGTCGCGGCCGCCTGGTTGACGAACCACGTCGATTTGGTCTCGATCTCAAGCTTGAGGTCGGGTTCGCCGACGAGCTGGCGGATCTTGGTGGTGACGGCCTCATCGCTCATGTCGGGCGCGCCATCGGCCATGTCATAGCCCCAGCCGGCGATCCAGGTGTGCCATGGGCGAATCGCGCGCAACAGACCCATGCCGATCTCGCCGTAGTTGGCGCTCGGGGTCATCAGCCAGTACAGGATGCTCGGCCGGTGCGCGACGTATCTGGTGAGGTCGGCGTGAAACAGGATGTAGACGGTCGACGCTCGCGCCAGCTCGCCTTCGATCGGAAGGTCGAGCTCGTCGACGATTTGGGATCGGGCGCCGTCGGCGCCGATGAGATATCGAGCGCGAACGGTGCGTTCGTCATGGGAGAGCAGGTCGTGGAGGAACACGGTGACACCGTCATCGTCCTGTTCGTGACCGAGATACTCGGTGTTGAACAGCATCGAGGCACCGCGCGAGGCGGCATTGTTGACGAGGATCGGCTCCATGTAGGGCTGCGGAATGTCCAGGAGCGTGCAGGGGCTGCCCTGGAGGTAGTCGCCGACGCGGTCATCGCCGGTACCCCAGGTCCGTAGCCGTGCGATCTCCTCCCCGGCGAGACTGGTGGCGAACAGGGTGTCGCCCATCATCCCCCACGGCGTCGCGTATTTCCTGACCTCGTCTTCGAGACCGAGGTCGCGCAGGACCTCGACGGCACGCTGATTGGTGATATGCGCGCGGGGGGTGTTGGCCAGCCAGTTCCATCGGGTGACGGCCTGCACGGAGATGCCGTACGTGGCCAGCGCCAACGCCGCGGTGGCGCCGGCCGGCCCGGTGCCGACGACGAGCACGTCGGTGTCGAACTCAGTCATGAAACCTCACTCCTTTCCCACCCGTGACGTCTGGGCGGCCAGGTGGGGCCGTGGGTCGACGCCGATCATGTGAGCAGGAACTCGCGGTGGATGCGGTCAAACTCCTCGGGGCGTTCCCACTGTGGCCAGTGCCCGGCGCCCGGCATGACGTAGAGCGTCGAGTCCGGGATCCACTCGCGCAGCAGCTCGCCTTCCGCCGGCGGTCCGGTCGGGTCGTGCTCGGTCCAGAGGATGTAGGTCGGCCGGGTGATCTGCCCGCACCACGCGGGCGTCCACGTGTAGCGGGCACGGATCTCGGGGTCCTGCAGCGCAACGACATGCTCGACTGTCCGGGCGGCATCAGCACGCTCG
>CAJCHX010000739.1 GCA_903970215.1 Acidobacteriaceae bacterium | reverse complement strand
GCCTTCGACGAGTTGACGACCCTGATGAATACCCGCCGCTACCAGGAGGAGTCGCTCGACCGCACCCAGCGGTGGGCGCGCCGCTGCCTCGCTGAGCACAACTGGCTCACGGCGCAACGCGGCGACCGTCAGTCTCTATGGGGCGTCGTTCAAGGGGCGCAGTACGAAGATCTCCGTCGCAAGGCGGCCCGGGATCTGCGCGCGCTCGGCGAGGAGGACGTCGCCTGTGGCGGGCTCGGGTTCGGCGGCTACGGGATCGGCGGCGCTCTCGAGAAGGACAATCTGGCCACCATCGTGCGCTGGGTGGCAGAGGAACTCGACGAGACGAAGCCCAAGCACCTACTGGGAATCTCGGAGCCCGACGACGTCTTCGCTGCGATCGAGGCAGGCGTGGACACCTTCGACTGCGTGTCGCCGTCGCGGGTCGCGCGCAACGGGGCCGTCTACTCGCTGGACGGCCGGTACAACGTGACCAACGCGCGCTACCGCACCGACTACCGGGCGCTGGACCCCGACACCGAGAACTACACCTCGCGTTACTCCCGCGCGTACATCCATCACCTGTTCAAGTCGAAGGAGCCGCTCGCGGCCACGTTGTGCACCCTGCACAACGAGGAGTTCATCGTGAATCTCGTTGCGCGCATTCGGCAGTCGATCATCGATGGAACCTACTGGGACTTCAAGCAGGAGTTCCTCGCGCGGTATTACGCGGGCGAGAAGCAGCTGGCTCGGTCGACCGAGTAGCACGACGTCACGTGAGCCCGGGTAGACGCCAGGGCTCACGTGGCAGTGCGGCGGGTTCGAATGCGTCGAGCATGTCCCGTGGTGTGTCGCCCAGCAGGCCCAGACTCGCTGCCAGTTCGGGGAGCACGACGCCGGGGCCGCCGCGCTCGGCGAGGGTGACCGCACCGTCGCGCTTGGCCAGGCGGGCACCGCTGGGGCCCAACACCATCGGCACATGGGCGTACAGCGGTGGACGGTGTCCGAGTAGCGTTGCGAGGTACGCCTGCCGCGGTGCGCTGGACAGCAGATCGTCTCCCCGCACGACCTGGTCGACCCCTTGCGCGGCGTCATCGACCACCACCGCCAGGTTGTATGCCCAGGTGCCGTCGTTGCGGCGGATTACCAGATCGTCTACGAGCCCGGTGTATTCGCCGTACAGCACGTCGTGCACGGCGAACGCCGATTCGGTGGCTCGCAGGCGCAGGGCCGCCGGACGTGTCGCCCTGCGTTCCGCGCGTTCCGCCGGGGTCAGGTTCCGGCACGTGCCGGGATAGGCGCCGTCGGGCGTGTGCGGGGCCGACGGCGCCGTGAGGATCTCGCGCCGCGTACAGAAGCACTCGTAGGTGTCCAGGTCGGCCACCGCTGCCGCGTACCGGGCCCCACGCTCGGACTGCCGGACCAACGGCGGCTCCCAGTCGAGGCCGATCGCCGCAAGATCGGCGAGTTGTCGGGCCTGCGCGCCGGGTACGACCCGGTCGAGATCCTCGATGCGGAGCAGGAAGTCTCGGCCGGTCGACCGCGCGAACAGCCAGGCGAGCAATGCGGTGCGCAGGTTGCCCACGTGCAGATCGCCGGACGGGCTCGGCGCGAAACGTCCAGCGGACACGCCGTCAGGCTACTGGGGTGACGGCTACCCTGGGGGCGTGGATCTGCCCGTCACTCCTCCTATCGAACCGATGCTCGCGAAGCCTGCGAAGGCGGTGCCGGTCGGCTACTCACACGAGCCGAAGTGGGATGGATTCCGTGCCTTGGTGTTCCGGGACGGCGACGAGGTGTACATCGGGTCGCGAAGCGGCAAGGACCTCGGCCGCTACTTTCCAGAGGTCGTGGCGGCTGCACGGGCGGAACTGCCTCGGCGGTGCGTATTGGACGGCGAGATCGCCGTCCCGGTGTATCGCGAGGGGCGCAAACGTCTGGACTGGGAGAGTCTGTCTCAGCGGATCCACCCGGCGCAATCGCGGATCGATCGCCTGGCAGGGGAGACCCCAGCGATCTTCATCGGGTTCGACGTGCTCGCGGTGGGGGACGAGAATCTGATGGGGCAGCCCTTCCGGCGTCGCCGCGAGGTGCTTGTGTCGGCCTACCCCGGCGTCGGCACCTGCCGGATCAGCCGGGTCACCGAGGATGCGGACATTGCGGCGGACTGGTTCTCGCGGTTCGAGGGAGCTGGTCTGGACGGCGTGATCTCCAAGCCGCTCGACGGCGCGTATGTCCCCGGCAAGCGGGAGATGGTGAAGGTCAAGCACTCCCGCACCGCGGAGGCGGTGGTGCTGGGCTACCGGCCGCACAAGTCGCAGCCACGTGCTATCGGGTCGATGCTGCTCGGCCTGTATCTGGACGAGACGCTGGTCCCGATCGGCGGGATCGGGGCGTTCAACGCGCGCAAGCGGGAGGAGTATCTGGCCCTGCTCGAGCCGATGCGCACCGCAGATTCGGTTGCGGGCGAACCGAATCGGTGGAGCAGTCCGGACAAGACCGGCGAGTGGGTGCCGGTGCGACCCGAACTGGTCGTGGAATTCGACTACGACCAGATGGAGGGGATGAGGCTGCGGCACACCGCCAAGTTCCGCCGGTGGCGCCCCGACCGCGAACCGCGCAGCTGCGGCTACGAACAGCTCGACGTGCCGGTCAACTACGACCTCGACGACGTGTTGACGGCGGGCGCGTGATGGCGAAGACGCCGGCAGCCGAGATCGTCGTCCCCACCCCGGAGGGTGGCGAACGCGCCGTCCGGGTGTCCAGTCCCGACCGCGTGATCTATCCGGCGACCGAGCGCACGCCCGACGTCACCAAGCTCATGGTTGCGCAATACGTTGCGGCTGTCGGCGTCCCGCTCCTACGCGCCGTCCGCGACCGACCGACGGCGCTCGAACGATGGCCCGGTGGGGTGCACCCCGGCATGCGCCTCGCGCAGGGGCCGATGGACAAGGACGCCGACGGCTTCTACCAGAAGCGGATCATGAAGGGGGCGCCCGAGTACGCGCAGACTGCGCGGATCACGTTTCCATCGGGCCGGACCGCGGACGAACTCTGCCCGTCGGAGATCGCCGTCCTCGTGTGGTGTGCACAGATGGGCACCATCACCTTCCACCCGTGGCCGGTGCGCCGCACCGATCTGCCTGGCTGCCTGGACCGGCCCGACGAGTTGCGGATCGATCTGGATCCGCAGCCCGGCACCGACTTCCGCGACGTGGTGCGCGTCGCCGGCGCCGCCCGGGAGTTGCTTGCGGAGCTCGGCATTCGGGGCTACTGCAAGACATCGGGCAACCGAGGTGTTCACGTATACGTCCGCATCGAGCCGCGCTGGGAGTTCGCCGATGTGCGGCACGCCGCCATCGCGTTCGGCCGGGAACTCGAGAAACGCGACGACGGCGTGACCACAGCGTGGTGGAAGGAGGAACGCGGCGAGCGGATCTTCGTCGACTACAACCAGAACTGCCGCGACCGCACGATCGCGGCCGCATGGTCTCTACGGGCTGTCCCGGGGGCGCCCGTGTCCACCCCGCTCGCCTGGTCGGATCTGAGCGAACTCCGAGATCCGCACGAACTCAACCTGTTCACCGTGCCGGACCGGGTCGCGGACTCGGGCGATCCGTGGGGCGACATGGACCATGCCGCCTTCTCGCTCGAACCGCTGCTCGACCTCTGGGAAGCGCACCCCGTCGAGCTGAACTTCCCGCCTGACCATCCCAAGATGCCGGGCGAGCCGCCGCGGGTCCAACCGAGTCGCAAGGTCGCCCAGCACTGGGACGCCGACGGCAACCGCGTGGATGACGCCGGTTGACGGTGCCGTCGGCGTGCGCCGGAGGCGAGGTCTACTTCCAGGGAGCGTAGGCCCAGCCGTACAGGGTCCAGGAGCCCAGATTCGCGGAGGGCAGGATCTGGATGTCGCTGCCGTCACCCCAGCCGGGTGCGAAGCCCTGCACGCCGCCGCTCAGGTACTTGCCGTTGCCCAGGGAGATATCGACGTGGTCGCCGTCCTCTCCCGCGGAGAACACCAGAGCGCCGCGGGGGGCGGGGAGGCTGCTGTGCCCCTTACCCTCCGACACGAGGTTCTCGTAGAACTCCCGGGCGCCGTTGTGCGGCATCCCGTTCGACGTGTTCATGCCGTAGGCGGCGTCGACGAAGTCCTCACACCCGTACTCGCCGAACGAATCGGTGCCGATCATCGACTCGCCGCGCGCGATGGCGGCGTTGATGTAGGCGGCTTGCCCGATGGGGGGATGGACGGGATGGATGGGGTGGTGGTGGCCGACGGCGGCGTTTGCCGGAGAGGCTGCCAGACCAGCGAGCAAAACGGCCGACCCTAGTCCAGTCAGTAGTCGTTTCAATTTCTTTCCTCAGCATCAGTACAGGTGATCCTTATCCAGTGTGCCATGTCGAAGGCCACGGTGAAGACCTCGAACGGCGCTTCCCAGCCAACCCCGAGGGGTGACGAAGGAAAGGGAGAGGAAACGCGAAGGTGGCTCGGAGGCTTCTGTCAGCGAGCCGACCGGCGGTGCGAGCCGGGTACAGCCGAGGACGCCACCGAGGCCCCACTACGTGTGGATGGATGCTGGTGCTGCAGACGGCAAACGCCCGTGACCTGTATGGATACATGTCACGGGCGCCTGTCGGATGGCGGAGGATAGGGGATTTGAACCCCTGAGGGCTATTAACCCAACCCGCGTTCCAGGCGAGCGCCATAGGCCACTAGGCGAATCCTCCGTCGATGATCGTAACCAATCCGTGGCGCGAACCCCAAAACGGGGACCCGCCGCGGGTGGGTATAGTTAGCGCCGGACTCCGCGCGGCGTCCATCCTGTGAACTCCCCCAGGGCGGGAACGCAGCAAGGGTCAACGGGCTCTGGCGGGTGCGCGGAGTCCCCTTTTTCTCAGTTCAGCCAGGTGTACCCCGAAGGGGCGGCGATGACCACCTACGTCTCCATGAGTCCGACGGAGCTGGCAGACGTCCACTCCGATCTGCAGGCGCGGTACGCGCGACTCAAGGAAGCGGGCCTCGCCCTCGACCTCACCCGTGGCAAGCCGTCGCCCGATCAGCTGGACCTGTCCAACGCGCTCCTCTCGCTGCCCGGCGACGGCGACTACCGCGCCGCCGACGGCACCGACACCCGCAACTACGGTGGCCTGGCCGGACTGCCGGAGCTGCGGGCGATCTTCGGGGAGCTACTGGGCATCCCGGTCGCGAACCTGTACGCGCAGAACAACTCCAGCCTCGAGATCATGCACGAGCTGGTGACGTTCGCCCGGTTGCACGGAACCTCCGACGGGACTGCGCCCTGGCCCGGCGACGGCAGCGCGAAGTTCCTCTGCCCCGCCCCGGGCTATGACCGTCATTTCGCGATCACCGAGCACCTCGGCTTCGAGATGATCACCGTCCCGCTCAACCCGGACGGTCCGGACATGGCGACGGTCAAGCGCCTCGTCGCCGATGATCCTTCGATCAAGGGCCTGTGGGCGGTACCGAAGTTCGCCAACCCCACCGGCATCGTCTACTCCGCGGATGTGGCGCACGAGCTGGCCTCCATGCCCACCGCCGCGCCGGACTTCCGGCTGTTCTGGGACGACGCGTACGCAGTACACCCGCTCGAGGGCGAAGCCCCCGCCGACCACGACATCCTGGGCATGGCGCGCGATGCCGGCCACCCGGACCGCCCGTACGTCCTCGCGTCGACCTCCAAGATCACGTTCGCGGGGTCGGGCGTCAGCTTCTTGGGCGCCTCCGCCGCCAACCTCGCCTGGTACAGCCGGCACAAGTCGATGGCCTCGATCGGGCCCGACAAGGTCAACCAGCTGCGGCATGTGCGGTTCTTCGGGGACGCCGAGGGCGTCCGTGCGCATATGCGCCTGCACCGCGACATCCTGGCGCCCAAGTTCCGGCTGGTGCTCGACATCCTCGAGGACCGCCTGGGTGGACCCAAGGTGGCGTCGTGGAGCGAGCCCAAGGGCGGGTACTTCATCAGCGTCGATGTGATGGACGGCACGGCGTCCCGCACAGTGGCACTGGCGAAGGATGCGGGTATCGCCCTCACCGGTGCGGGGGCGACGTTCCCCCTGCGCAACGACCCCCACGACAGCAACATCCGGGTGGCGCCGTCGATGCCCGGGCTGGCGGAGCTCGAGACGGCGATGGACGGCTTCGCGACCTGTGTACTGTTGGCCTCTGCCGAGAAGCTTCTAGAGCGGTAGCAGGTCGAGGAGGTCGGTGTGGCGAGTGCCCCGAGCCGGCACTTCCCACGTCATTGGGGAGTGATCGCTGTCTTCACGCTCGCCGCTGCGGTGGCGGTATGGCAGCAGATCGTCCGGATCCCGCCGTCCACGCCCATGTTCGGGCTCATGAACAACCAGGTGGATGCGCAGGTCTACCGGTTGGGCGGGTACATCGTGACGCACCACACCCAGGGGTTGTACGACGGTCCGCTGATGAACGACGTCCTACCGTTCACCTACACCCCGTTCGCCGCGATCCTGTTCGTGCCGTTGTCGTGGATGTCTACCGACGTCATGCGCTGGGTGTGGACGGTGGCGGTGGTCGCCGCGTTGCTGGCGTGCGTGCTGATCGCGTTCCGGCTCATGGGATTCCGCCGCGACTGGCGCGTGTGCTGGGCGTCGGTGTGCGTCGTGCTCGTCGTCTCCTGCCTCGAGCCGGTCCGCACCACGCTCTGGTACGGCCAGATCAACGTCTTCTTGATGCTGCTGCTGGTGTGGGATCTGGCGCGCCCGGCCGGTGCGCGTGGCAAGGGGTTCAGCGTCGGCATCACGGCCGGAATCAAGCTAGTCCCGATCGTCTTCGTCGCCTACCTGGTGGTCACGCGCCAATGGCGTGCGGTCCGTAACGCCCTGATCACCCTGGCCGGCACGATCGCCCTCGGCTTCATCGTGATCGGTAAGGACTCGTGGAAGTACTGGTCCGGCACGTTCATCGACGCGAACCGGGTAGGACAACCGGATGCGGTCTCCAATCAGTCGATCTACGGGCTGATCGGGTACCTGTCCGGCGCACACACACCGCCGACGGTGATCTGGATCGCGGTTGCGGGCGCGTCGGGGCTCGCGGGCATGGGCGTCGCCGCCTGGGCGTATCGCCGGGGCCAGACGCTGCTCAGCATCTGTATCGCGGGCCTGACGATGACGGCGGTGTCGCCGTTCTCGTGGGGCCACCACTGGGTATGGGTGGTGCCCCTGCTCGTGGTCCTGCTCACGCCGGCACTGGTCACCGCCCACCCGGTACGCCGGGCGCTGTTCCTCGTCCCGCCCGTCGCCCTCGTCGCGGCGACGTTCATCTGGATCACATATTTCCCGGGCGCCACGCCCGATGGCGTGCCGTGGGTGCACGGGATCTATGCGATCGGGATATTCCTGCGGCCCGAGCCGCCGGGGCTGCTGCGAGTGTTGTTCTCCGGCGTATACGTGTGGATCTTCGCCGTGACCACGGTTCTGACGGCAGTATGGCTGGCGTTGTCGGACGGGGATCGCTCCCGTGTCCGACGCTGAGGACCGCAGACTGCTGGTAGATCTCGGCGCCGCCATGATCGCGGGCGGCCACCCCGTCCACGAGGTCGAGGCCGAACTGCGGGCGCTCGCCGGCGGACTGGGATATCCCGGCGCCCAGGTGGGCGCCACCCCCACGGGGATCAGCCTGGCCCTGGCCCCGGGTGGCGCCGCCACCTTCGAGGCGGTCGGAGGACCCCTGCTCCTGGACCAGTCCGCGGAGGTCGGAGCGATACGTCGCGAGATCATCGCTGGGCAGGTCACGGTCGATGAGGCGCTGGACCGGCTCGGGCGGATCAGGTCGCTGCCGCGCCGGTACCCCGGATGGCTGGCCGCCGGGGCCTGGATATTGATCCCGACCGGGATCGCTCTGATTCTGCAACCCGGGGTCGGGAACGTCGCTGCGGCCGCCCTCGGCGGTGTGGTGGTGTTGGCGCTGGTCAAGCTCACGGAGCGGTACCGGGTTGCGGCGACGCTGCTCCCGACCGTCGCCGCCTTCCTGGTTGCGGTGGGGATCTTTGCAGCGGCCGACGCCGGCCTGCTGACCGGGCCGCTGCGCACCATGCTCGCGCCGCTCGCAATCCTGTTGCCCGGTGGGCTGATGGTGACCGGCATGTCGGAGCTGGCGGCCGGCGCGATGGTCGCCGGGTCGGCGCGGCTGACCTACGGGGTGGTGCAGTTGCTGCTGTTCGCGTTGGGAGTGCTCAGTGCGGCCACGGTGCTGCGGGTGGCTCCAGCGCAGTTGGTAAACCAGCGGGTGAACGAGCTCGGGTGGTGGGCCGTGCCCGTGGGGCTCGCCGTTCTGAGCCTGGCGGTGTGTCTGGCCGAGAGCGTACCGCTGCGGCTGCTGCCGTGGATCTCTGCGATGGTGGCGCTCGCGTTCGCCGCGCAGAGCTTGGGCCAGTGGCTGTCCGGACCGGCGCTCGGCGGGTTCTGCGGCGCAGTCACCGCGAGCGTGGGCGCGTCGCTGGTGGCTCTCGTCCGGCCCGCGTTGCCGCGTCTGGTGGTGTTCCTCCCGTCGTTCTGGCTTCTGGTGCCGGGCAGCGTCGGCCTGATGTCGGTCACCCGGTTGGGGCTCGACCCCGGGCAGGGGGCCCGAACGGTGATCGACGTGGTCGCGGTGGTGGCGTCGATCGCTCTGGGGCTGCTGGTGGGTTCTGCGATCTTCCAGGCCCTCGCGAGCGTGGTGCGGCGACCATGACGGGCGGGCGTCGATCGCCGGCGCCGATCAGCCCTGTGCAGGACCGAGATCCGGTACGTCAGGTCGGCAGGTCAGCGGGTCGGCCGGTGGCAGGGCCGCCCGGCGTCGTCATACCTCCCCGGTAGCCTTGGCGCGTGGCCCTATACCGCAAGTACCGCCCCGCGACGTTCGCCGAGGTCGTGGGGCAGGAACATGTGACCGAGCCCCTCAGCACGGCTCTCGATTCGGGCCGCATCAACCATGCGTACCTGTTCTCCGGCCCGCGCGGGTGCGGCAAGACGTCGTCGGCGCGGATCCTGGCCCGGTCCCTCAACTGTGCGGCGGGCCCCACGTCGACGCCGTGCGGGGTGTGTGCGTCGTGCATCGCCCTCGCCCCGGGCGGCCCCGGCAACCTCGATGTGACGGAGATGGACGCGGCGTCCCACGGTGGCGTCGACGATGCTCGCGAGCTGCGGGATCGCGCGTTCTACGCGCCGGCCGAGTCGCGGTATCGCGTGTTCATCATCGACGAGGCGCACATGGTGACGCCGCAAGGCTTCAACGCGCTGCTCAAGATCGTCGAGGAGCCGCCCGAACATCTCATCTTCATCTTCGCTACCACCGAGCCCGAGAAGGTGCTCACCACCATCCGGTCCCGTACCCACCACTACCCGTTCCGGCTGTTGGCGCCCGCAGTGATGCGGCCGCTGCTGGAGCGGATCTGTACGGCCGAGAGTGTGCAGGTCGAGCCCGCGGTCTATCCGCTGGTGATCCGAGCGGGTGGCGGCTCTCCGCGCGACTCGCTGTCGGTGATGGACCAACTGCTGGCCGGGGCGGGCCCGGAGGGTGTCACCTACCAGCGCGCGCTGGGCCTGCTCGGTGTCACCGATGCGGCGCTGATCGACGCTGCGGTCGACGCGCTGGCGCAGGCCGACGGTGCCGCACTGTTCGGCGCCGTAGAGCGGGTGATGGACGCGGGGCACGACCCGCGCCGATTCTCGATGGACCTGCTCGAGCGCCTACGCGACCTGATCCTGCTGGGGACCGTCCCGGACGCGGCCGACCGCGGCCTGATCGACGTCCCCGCGGATGTGCTCGATCAGATGCGGGGTGAGGCTTCGCGGCTCGGGCTCGCGACGCTCACCCGGTGCGCCGAGGTCACGCACGCTGCGCTCGCCGAGATGCGAGGTGCTATCTCGCCCAGGCTGTTGCTGGAGGTGATGTGCGCGCGGATGCTGCTGCCGGGTGCCGACGATTCGCACGCCGCGCTGTTGCAGCGCGTCGAGGCGCTCGAACAGCGACCGGCAGCGCGGCGTGCGGTCGGCGATTCCGCAGCCGCGGAATCCGCCGATGCTCCAGTACCTGCAGGCGCGGCGGAGTCGTCGCGGTTCGTCCGGCCGAGCCGACGCGCCGCGGACGAGCCGGTGCCGTCCGACGCGCCGGCCCAGGCCCCGGCCCCGGTGGCACCGGCAGTCTCCGCGCCTTCTTCGCCGGCCGCGGAGCTCCCAACGAATCGGCCAGCCACCCCGGAGCGGGCTCAGCCGACTCCGGCCGGAGACCCGCTCCCGGCCTCCGAGCGCCGCTCTGCGCCGGCCGCCTCACCCCCCACGATCCCTGCGGACGCCCGTGAGTTCCCGGTACCTCCGGCTGCCCAGTCGGCGCACCCCGCCGTCGAGCCGGCGCACCCCACGCCCGACCGTGAGCTGCCCACCCCCGAGCGGCTGCAGTCGACGCCGGATCCCACGCGCCCGTTGCCGTCCCGCCCGGTGCAGCGCGGCCTCCGGGCCGACAAACCCTCGGCGCCGCCGGCGGGACCGGCGGCGCCCGAGGTGGCCGCGGCGACGACGGTCGAACAGGTCCGCGCCGCGTGGCCGAAGGTACTGCGTGCAGTGAACACTCGTAGTCGAGTCCTGGGCACGCTGATGGCAAATGTTCAGGTCAGCGCGATTTCGGGGGAGATGCTGCATGTCGCGGTGGTCAATCCCGCGCTGCGTGGCAGGTTCCACGACCCCCAGCACGCTCAGACGCTGCGCGACGCGGTGCGCGAGGTGTTCGGCGCCGGGTGGGACGTCGTGGTGGGCGACGACGCCGCGCATGCACCGGCACCGACGGCTCGTGCCGGTGAGGCCGCACGCAAAGCCCCGCCTACGTTCGAGCGCCGCAGCCGCGGTGACCAACAGCGACGGCCGGAGCCCACGCGGCGCCAAGACCAGGCCGACCGTGAACCTGTCGACCGGTCGCCCCGGCGAGCCCCGGCTGCGCCTTCGCACGACGACATCCCACTTCCCCCCGAACCGGACCCCTACCCGGCCGAGGATGTCAGCGAAGAAGAGATGATGGCCGCTGCGGCTGCGGAAGATGCTGTAGCGCAATCGGATCCGTCGCGTGCGCCCGTTCGCCGGGATCCCGACGAGATGGCTCTCGAACTGCTCAGGACCGAACTCGGCGCGCGGCCGATCGACTGAGCAGGTCGGGAGCGACGATCGCCGTCAGGAGTTCCACCACTGGCGCAGCGGGA
>CAJCHX010000738.1 GCA_903970215.1 Acidobacteriaceae bacterium | reverse complement strand
GGCGGGCGCGGACCCGGGCCCGCGCCTCCGGTTATCCGAACCGCCCCGAGATGTAGTCCTCGGTGGCCCGCTCGTCGGGCTTGGAGAACATCTTCTCCGTCGGGTTGATCTCGATCAGCCGGCCGGGCTTCCCGGTCGCTTCGAGGTTGAAGAAGCCGGTGGTGTCGGAGACGCGCGCCGCCTGCTGCATGTTGTGCGTGACTATGACGATCGTGTACTTCTTCTTGAGTTCGCCGATCAGGTCCTCGATCGCGAGCGTCGAGATCGGGTCGAGCGCCGAGCACGGCTCGTCCATGAGCAGCACGTCCGGGCTCACCGCGATCGCGCGGGCGATGCAGAGCCGTTGCTGCTGTCCGCCGGACAGGCCGCCACCGGGCTTGTTCAGCCGGTCCTTGACCTCGTCCCACAGGTTGGCACCGCGGAGCGACTCCTCTGCGACCTCGTCGAGCGCGGACCTGCCGCGGACGCCCTGCAGCCGCAGACCGGCGACCACGTTGTCCCGGATCGACATCGTGGGAAACGGGTTGGGCCGCTGGAACACCATGCCGATGGTCTTGCGCACACCCACGGGATCGACACCCGCGCCGTAGACGTCCTCGCCGTCGAGCGTGATGGAGCCCTCGACGCGCGCCCCCGGGGTGACCTCGTGCATGCGGTTGATCGAGCGCAGCACGGTGGACTTGCCGCAACCCGACGGTCCGATGAACGCCGTGACGCTGTTCGGCGGCACCACCAGCGACACGTCTTGCACCGCGTGGAACGCGCCGTAGTAGATGTTGACGTCCTTGAGATCGAGACGCTTCGCCATCCCTCTCCCTCCTTCGGTGGGCCGGGGTGTTACCTGGACTTGGGGGCGAGCAGCTTGGAGACCAGCGCTGCGAGTGCACTCGCGATCGCCACGAGGATCACCAGCGTCAGAGCGGCGCCCCACACCCGATATTGGCCCACCTCTCCGGGGTTGCTGCTGAACTGTTGGTAGATGAACAGCGGCAAGGACGACATGTTGCCGTCGAAGATGTCGGTGTTGATCTTGTCGCTGACCCCGACCAACAGCAGCACCGGCGCGGTCTCGCCGATCACGCGAGCGATCGCCAGGAACACGCCCGACACCATCCCGGATGCCGCGGTCGGCAGCACGATCCGCACGATCGTCTTCCACTTGGGCACGCCCAACGCGTACGACGCCTCACGAAGGTCGTTCGGGACCAGTTTGAGCATCTCCTCGGAGGACCGCACGACCACCGGCACCATCAGCAGGATCAGGGCGAGGCTCACCGCGAAGGCACTCTGCGGCAGTCCTAACGTGGTGATCCACACGCCGTAGATGAACAGTGTCGCGACGATCGAGGGGATCCCGGCGAGCACGTCCACCATGAAGGTGGTCACGCGCCCCAGCCAGGTGTTCTGCCCGTATTCCACGAGGTAGATGCCCACCAGGACGCCGATCGGAACACTGATCAAGGCGGCGATCAGCGCCTGCGCCAGGGTCCCGAAGATCGCGTGGTAGGCACCGCCGGCGTACGAATCCGGCGCCACGCGGTACATCGAGTTGGTCCACCACTGCGGCTTGACGACGGCGTGGATGCCCTTGCTGATCACCATGTACAGCACTGAGATCAGCGGCACGAGCGCCAGCAGGAAGCAGAGGCCGAAACTCGCCGCGGCGACGTTGTTGGTGAGGCGCCGGCGCACCGAGGTCTTGTGGAAGGCCGCGCCGGGTTTGACCGCGGCGCTCAGATCCGTGGGGGTCATCCGTTCACCCGTCCCCCGCCGATCCACCGGGCCACCGCGTTCACCACGAAGGTGAGCACGAACAGCACCAGACCGGCGGCGATGTAGGCGCCGCGCGAGTCCGGGTTGGAGAACTCGGTGGCGGCGGAGGCGATCTTGGAGGCGAAGGTGTAGCCGCTGTCGAACAGTGACCAGTGCGAGTTGCGCGTCGCGGCGTTGAGGATCACGAGGACGGCGATGGTCTCGCCGAGCGCACGGCCGAGCGCCAGCATCGCGCCGGCGACGATGCCGCTGCGCCCGTACGGCAAGACGGTCAAGCGGATGACCTCCCATTTGGTCGCACCGAGCGCGAGCGCCGCCTCCTGGTGCGCCACGGGCGTCTGCCGCAGCGCCTCACGGCTGATCGAGGTGATGATCGGCAGGATCATGATCGCCAACACCACGCCGGCGGTGAACACTGTGCTTCCCAGCGAGATCTCGACGTTCCCCGACTTGAACAGGAAGATCCAGCTCAGATGCGTGTTGAGCCACTCCTGGAACGGCACCATCCACGGCGCCAGGACGAAGATGCCCCACAGGCCGAAGATGATCGACGGCACCGCGGCGAGCAGGTCGACGACGGCGCCGAAAACGCGCGATAGTCGGGGCGGCACGTACTGGACCAGGAATGTCGCGATCCCCACTGCGACGGGAACCGCCAGCAGCAGGGCCATCACCGAGCTCATGACGGTGATCTTCAGCAGCTCGAGGATGCCGAAGCGCATATCGGTCGGGTCGGTCGTCTGCCACAGTGAGCTGGTCAGGAAGTCGGCCTTGTCCTTGGCGATGGACGGCACGGCCTGCACGACCAGCGTGGTGAAGATCAGCGCGATCACCACGATGAGGAAGATGCCCGCAGCTC
>CAJCHX010000737.1 GCA_903970215.1 Acidobacteriaceae bacterium | reverse complement strand
AACATCTTCCTCGGCGACGACGGGTTCGGTTCCGAAGTCGCCCGACGCTTGGCGTCGGACGACTCGGAATCGGTGCGCGTGGTCGACTACGGGATTCGTGGAATGCACCTGGCCTTCGACGTTGCAGACGGAGTCGAGACGCTGATCCTGATCGACGCGGTGCCGGGCCCCGGCGTCCCCGGCACCGTCACCGTCGGTTCGATCGACGAGGTTGCGGCGACACCTGCGGTCGATGCCCACTCGATGACGCCGTCGACGGTGCTGTCGAGCCTCGCCGCCCTGGGTGGCGAGCTGCCTACGACGTACCTCGTCGGCTGCGTGCCCCAGGACCTCGGGGAGGGAATCGGTCTGAGTGCGACGGTCGAGGCCGCCGTCGCCCCGGCCGTCGCGGCGGTGCGGCAACTGCTCTCGACCTTGACCAGCGGATCGGCGGTGAACTGAGTCATGTGCCTCGGGATTCCCGGCCGGGTGACGGCGATGGCGGACGGGTACGGCGGCCAGATCGCCCGCGTGGAGGTCGAGGGCGTCGAGCGCCGCATCAACATAGGCATCCTGGACCGGCCTCCGCTGCCCGGTGAGTGGGTGGTGATCCACATGGGATTCGCCATGGAGATCGTCAGTGAGCCGCAGGCCCGCGCCGCGCGCGACGGCCTCGCCTTGGTCGGCAGCGGCCCTTCTGGGCGGGTGCGGCGAGAGCTGTGCGTGTCCGGCGTCGTTCAGGGTGTGGGTTTCCGGCCGTTCGTGTACGCCACGGCGGCGGAGCTGGGGTTGGCCGGTTCGGTGCGCAACGACGTCGCGGGCGTGGTCATCGAGGTCGAGGGAGACGCGTCCGACGTCGAGGAGATGGCGCGCCGGCTGCGCAGCGATCCGCCTCCTCTGGCGATGATCGCGGACATCACGGAGCGGGACCTTGCGCCGCAGGGCGACACCGGATTCCATATCGACGAGTCGACCTCGGACGGGCTGGGACGCACGCTCGGATCGCCCGATGTGGCGATGTGTGCCGACTGCGAGCGGGAGCTCACGGACCCCGCCGACCGGCGGTATAGACACCCCTTCATCACCTGCACCAACTGTGGTCCGCGTTTCACGATCACCACCGATCTCCCGTACGACCGGGCGGCGACCACGATGGCGCACTTCCCGATGTGTGAGCAGTGCGCTCGCGAGTACGCCGACCCGGGAGACCGCCGGTTCCACGCGCAGCCCATCGCCTGTCCGGATTGTGGGCCCGTACTCTCACTCGTGACCTCGGCGGGCCCGCAGGCCGCGGACGGCGAGGTGACGGGGGACGCCGCCGTCGCCGCTGCGCGGCGGTTACTGGCCGAGGGCAGGATCGTCGCGATCAAGGGCATCGGCGGCTACCACCTCGCCTGCGACGCCGGGAACGCCGACGCGGTATCCCTG
>CAJCHX010000736.1 GCA_903970215.1 Acidobacteriaceae bacterium | reverse complement strand
AGCGCCTCGTGGATCTGAGCTGAGGACCGCAGGCGCTCACCATTCACCCGTTCCTCCGCGCGATGTCCGGTTACGTCTCTGGAGGAGCAGCACACCGCCGTTATCTGGCCGGAGTCGTCGACCAGCGGGAACCTGTTGCTCAGATACACACGCTCGATGCCGTCGCGCGACAACGTCTCCTCGGTCTGAGACGGCCCCTCCCCGCGAAGCACCATCTCATCTTTGGCTCGCTCGTCGGCGAACACCGGTCCGCGAGGCATCTCCTCGGCGGTACGACCGACGATGAGGTCGCTGGACAGTCCGCACCATTCCCGGAACTCGCGGTTGACCAGCTCGTAGCGATGGTCGCGTCCCTTGACCGATACCACGGACGGGCTGTGGTCGATGATCGCGTGCAATCGCCGATCACTGTCACGTCGTCCGGCCTGGGCAGACCGACGCTCGGTGATGTTCTCCAGGTGGACCACCAGGTACAAGGTCGCACCCGATTCGTCCCGAACCCGTTGGGAACGAGCCTTCACCCAGACGACCGAGCCATCCTTATGCAGGTAGCGCTTCTCCCGATCGGCCAGCTCGCCCTCGCCCACAAATGCTGCGCTTATCCGCTGCCGGTCCCCGAGAACGTCGTCGGGGTGGGTGAAGTCGTGCATCGAAGCGCCGATCAACTCCTCACGCTGATACCCGAGCATCCAGCTCGCCTCCTGGTTTACCTGCAGCCACCGCCCCTCCAGGTCGACCAGAGTGATCGCCGCGGGGACCGTGTCGAATACCGAACGAAAGAGCTCCTCAGAGCTCGATGCGGAGTCGTCCTGCTCGACGCTCGGAGCCTGCGGGCCACGTCTGCGAGACGCGTGTGTCACGGCCCACGCCAGCCAGCGGGAGTCGCCGATCGGCTCAGCGGCTGGCGCCTCATAGGTCTCCAACTCCGGTGGACCAGCCACAACAGCTCCCTGACTAACCCTTCAGGATCGGCGCAGTCGCCTGCCATCAAGGCAGAGCTGGTGCGAAACGGTCGCCGCCGAACCTGGGACGTCGAGCATCTGGGGAAGTATCGGCCAGTCGGAGCTTAACCTTGAACCACGGCCTCATATCCTCCTCGCTAAAGGAAGAGATCTCGACCAGAGCGCATGCGTCAGAGGACGGGTGTCACAGACCGTGTGCGCGCCAGCGCGCTCGCGGGACCACCGCTTTGCCGAGTTGCACCATTGCGGCCACCAGAACCAAGAAGAGCGCTGCGGCCGGTGCCAGCCATGAGGGGAATCCACCTCGAGAGGCCCCGGCCGAGGAGCCGTGGCTGCTCGGCGACCACTGGTCGCCGAGCGCCCCGGTGGGGAGCTTTATCGAGTGACGAGCGGACGCGCCGCGATCCACGGCCGGCGTCCCGGCGTTCGCGTCGACCGGGGCGAACAGCACGTCGCCCGGGTCCGACCGGCTCCCTGAGCCCGGTGACCGTGTCGGCGCTGCACCCGAGCTGAGGGCGCCTATCGAGGCGTAAAGAAGTCTTGACGTCAGATTTGCCGGCGCACTCGACGGGCGCGTGCTGGACGGCGGACCGGGGGTCGGAGCCGCTTGGCTTGAACCACCGCCAGGTTGGTTTGGCGGGAACGTCGCCGGGCTGCCTGGACTACCGCTGTTCGGGGCGCCGACGCCGACCGGCGCGGCCGGCGTGGGCGGCGCTGCACTGCTCGCACCCCCACCCACGGGAGCTGGCGCGGGTCCGTTTGACCCGTTGCCGACCGCGGTCGGCGCGAGCGGCACGGGGGCGCCCGAGGGGCTG
>CAJCHX010000735.1 GCA_903970215.1 Acidobacteriaceae bacterium | reverse complement strand
GTCCCCGAGTGGTCAAACGCGCCATCTCCAAACACCGCGCGAAGGGCCCGATCGACCGACGCAACCACAACACACACATCACGACACAGCTGATATCCAGCGCTTGACAACAACCGCCCCCCGCTAACTGCGCGGCATTGCGGTTAGGCCCCGCCGCCTCGGCTGCCCACAGCAGAACCGGTGCCGTGTGGCGACCGCGCTCGGATAGCGTGGGGGATGGAAACGATTGGGCGAAGACGGAGGACATCGGCCGTGGAGATCAGGATCGGTATCGCGGACAGCAACCGTGAGCTGTTGGTGCACAGCGGGCAGGATGCCGCAGAGGTGAAGCAGATCGTGGCCGACGCCCTCGCCGGTAAGGCCGCGGTCCTCGATCTCACAGACGAGAAGGGGCGCCAGATCCTCGTACCGATCAGCCGGCTCGCCTACATCGAGTTGGGTACGTCCGAGGCGCGCACCGTCGGTTTCGCCGCCACGTAGGCGCGGCGACCACGAGAACCGTAGCCCCGATCGTGACGGCGGTCGGGGCTACTGTTGTCTCGGTTTGAGGGTCGTTCGGTTTGAGGGTCGCTCGGGGTCAGTCCCGGCGGTTCGACTTCTGTAGCGGCACGTGTTTGAGGCCGCCCCACAGCAGTTGGACGGTGGTCTCGACCGCGGCGTCCTTGGTGATCGCGCGGTCGGCGTAGAGCCAGTACCGGGCGCTCACCTGGCTGGCGCCGACGAGGCCCACCGCGAGGATGCGGGCCCGGTGGGGGTCCAGGCCCGAGTCGTGGGCGACCAGGTCGTACACCGCATCGACACACGCCTCGACGGCACCTTCCACGCGCTCCTGGACCGCCGGCTCCATCACATCGGATTCGAAGATCAGCCGGTAGCCCTGGCTGTCCAGGTCGACGAAGTCGAAGAACGCCCGGACCGCGGCGGTCACGCGGGCGTGATTGTCGGTCGAACTGCTCAGTGCTCCCCGCACCCCCTTCACCAAGGCCTCCACGTGACTGTGCAGGACCGCGATGTAGAGATCGAGCTTGCTGGGAAAGTGTTGATATAGAACGGGTTTCGAGACGCCCGCCCGGATCGCGATCTCGTCCATCCCGGCGGAGTGGTATCCCACGTCCACGAATACGCTGCTGGCCGCCTCGAGCAGTTGGATGCGTCGCGCGCTCCGCGGCAGCCGGGTGCTTCGACGCGGGACCGCCGCCCCGCCGCCGCGGCTGTTGCTCGCGTCCGCGGCTATCGCACCCACGTCCGACATGTGTCACCCCTTCGCGTATCCACCGGTGCCCGGGCGATGCTCCGGGATTCCCAGACGATACTCCCGTCCCGGTATCGCCTCAGTGAGTCCCGCGTTCGTGCGGTCGCGCCTTCGGGTGGCTCGATCCGACGTGTCTGGCAGGCTGGTCACCGTGTCCGACAACGTGAGAGCCGATCACGAGTCGACCGCCGCGCTCGCGCCGGTCGACCGGGTCACCGACGTCTGGCCGGGCGAATTCGTGCGCGTCCACGGTCAGCGTGTGTTCGTGCGCCGTGTCGACGCCGCTGCCGCGATCTCGGCACCACACGATCCGCGACCGGTCGCCGTCATGGTGCACGGGCTCGGCGGGTCGTCGATCAACTGGACCGACCTCGGTCGGGTGTTGGCGCCGTGCGTCGCGTCGTATGCGCTGGACCTACCCGGCTTCGGCCTGTCCGATCCGCCTGCGGATGGTGACTACGGGATCGAGTCGTTCGCCGAGATCGTGATCGGGTATCTCGAACTGTTGGTCGCTGCGCGCCCGGGGACGGGCGCTCGGCCTGGTGCGGCCACCGGGGTATCGGCCCGGGACGGGGCCGCGAGGGCACCGTCCCACGTCGCTCCGCTCGCGCACGGTGTCCACCTCGTGGGCAACTCGCTCGGAGGGGCCATCGCGGTGCGGGTGGCGATGCTGCGCCCCGACCTCGTCGCCACGCTGACCCTGATCTCCCCGGCGTTTCCGGATCTGCGGCCCCGGCTGCGGCGGCTCCAGTTCCTGCCGTTGTCGCTGGTCCGTATCCCGTTCGCAGGCCCGGCCGGCTTCCGGCTGATCGGCAGCGCCTATCCCGAGCGGCAGGTGGACCAGACCTTCGGGGAGATCCTCGTCGATCCGAGTGTGATGGGGCCCGTGCGGCGGCGGCAGGCGATCG
>CAJCHX010000734.1 GCA_903970215.1 Acidobacteriaceae bacterium | reverse complement strand
CTCGTCGAGACGCGCGTCGAGCTGGGCGAGGGCGGTCCGGCGAGCCTCCCCGTCCAACATGGCGCGCTGGATCATCGCGGCCAGCGCCGCCGCATCGCCGACCGGGAACAGGAACGGGTAGGAATCGCCGACGACGGCTCGGTTGGGCGCGATGTCGGACGCGATGATCACCCGTCCGCACGCCATCGCCTCCAGCAGCGCGTTGGACATTCCCTCGACCCGGCTCGGGAAGATGAACAGATCGCATGAGGTGAGAACCCCCCTGATCTCGTCGACCCATCCGAGCAGGCTCACGGAGGCGCTCAGGCGCGGATCTGCGTCGACCTGCGTGCGGACCTGGGTCTCGCGGGACCGGCTGCCACCGTCGCCGTCGCCGGCGATCACCAGCCGCGCGTCCGGCCGCTGCGCCACGACCGTGCGCCAGGCCTCGAGCAGTGTCGTGACCTCCTTCTCCTCTGTCAGGCGACCCGCGAACGCCGCGCGCGGGGTCCCCTGCAGCGGCGCCCACGATCGCCGGACGGGATTGGGCACCACGGTGATGGCGGCCCTCGGAAGCAGGCCGGCGGCATCCCGCGCTCCCTCCTGGGTCTGAACCACCAGCCAGGCCGCTTGGCCGATGAGACGTCTGCGCAGCGCTGAGAAACGGCCGAGTCGCAGATCGTCGACGTCGCTGAGCTCCCCGGTCAACGTGCTGAAGACGAGCACGGGCAGGCGGCACAGCCAACCCGTCATGCCGGCGACCGTCGCCGGCCAGGGGAGCTGGACCGCCAGGATCGCGTCGGATCGGCGCCCCCAGGGGACACCGGCCAACAGCCCGACGGCGAGGTAGAGGGCGACTCCGATGCGTCCACCACCCAAGCCCGGGAGCGCGACCCGCAGCAGTCGGGGCGTTCGGCGCACCGTGCAGCGACTGCCGGGACTGTGACGGACGATCATGTGCACTCGCCAGCCGCCCTCACAGAGAATCTCGGCGAGCAGGTCGGTGCGTCGCTGTGCTCCGCCGCGACCCCCGGGAGCGAAGATCAGCAGGCGCCCGCCCGCCCCCGGCGGGGCAGCGCGAGGCTCGTCAGCGGACACGAAAGCCCCCCTGGCGAGTGGGCCGACGCGCCGACGCGATCAGGCCCTCGATCAACCCACCCACGCGCAGCGGTGAGAAGTCATCCAGTCGGGCGTCGATCTGAGCGAGCGCGGTCCGGCGCATCTCCTCGTCACCCGGCAGCGGTGCCCAGGCGCGGGTGACCGGATTGGGGACGACGGTGATCGTGTGCGGCGCGACCAACCCGGCGGCCTCACGCGCCCCGGCGTCGGTCTGCGTGACCAGCCATGCTGCCCTGCGGGTGAGCCGGATGCGCAGCGCGGAGGAGCGCCGCAGGCGCAGGTCCTCGACATCGCTGAGCTCGCCACTACCGGTGCTGAACACGATGAATGCAAGCCGGAACACCCACCCTGCCAGGGCCGCTGCCGTCGCGGGCCAGGGCAGCCTCACCCCCAGGACCACAAATGCCCGCCGGGCCCACGGGGCGGTGACCAGCATCCCGAGCAGGTACAGAGCGACACCGGGGCGCCCTCCACCGAACCCCGGCACCTCAAGGCAGAACAGGGATGGGCGGCGGCGCACTCGGAAACGCGTGGCGTACGTCTGGCGGACGACCATGCGCACGCGCCAGCCGTGGTCGCAGAGCATGTCGACGACCTGGTCCGTGTGGCGCTGTGCGCCACCGCGACCGCCCGGGGCGAACATCGACAGACGCCCAGGGGAGCCCGTCGATTCTGTCGAGGGCAAAGCAACCTGAGTATAACTTCGCGGCGATCATCACAAACCGTTGGGCGGCACGTCGATCTCGCGGTACGGTGGGTGTGTGGTACTCCCCTCCTAGTCCGGTGTCCTCTCGAATGACCGAGGCAACCACGGATCCGCAGGAGCTCGGCGAGCCTCCCCGAACGGCGTTAACCCCGCTCGAGGATCCATCGCTGCAGATCATCGTTCCCGCGCGGCGGCGGCTCAAGTTCCGCAGGCTCCCCCGGGATCGGGCGTTCATCCTGGCCCTGGCCGGGCGCGACTTCAAACTCAAATACCAACAATCCGTGCTCGGCCCGCTGTGGCTGTTGCTGCAGCCGCTCGCCCTGCTGCTGGCCTTTCTGGTGGCGTTCCGTGGACATGCTCACGTCGGTTCCGAGCCCTACACCGTGTTCGCGCTCGTTGGCCTGTCCGCATGGTCGTTCTTTCAGGCATCGATGACGATCGGCACTGCGGCGATGATCACCAACCTCAACTTCGTTCGCTATACGCCGTCGCCGCGATCGGCGTTCCCCCTGGCCGCCACGCTCGCATCACTGCCGTCATTCGCGGTCGTCGCGGTCTCCGCGATCGTCGGCGCCGCGGTGACGGGTCACCTGTCGCCGCGCGTCCTGTTGCTGCCGGTCGGGCTGCTCTGGCTGCTCATCCTGACCGCCGGCGTCATCGGGATCTCCTCCGCCCTGGCGGTGAGATACCGGGACGTGGTCAGCGCGCTCCCGTTGGTCCTGCAGGTCGGCGTGTTCGTCGCGCCGGTGGGCTATTCGCTCTCCGGCCTTCCCGCGACCGCACGGATCATCGTGGAGTGCAACCCGTTGACCGGCCTGATCGAGGCGATGCGCTGGATGGTGCTCTCGGGCTACCACCCGAGTGTCGCGTCGATGGTGATCTCAGCCGGCCTGTCGATGGGGCTGGCACTCGCCGGCTGGCGCATCTTCTCCCGGCTTGAGACGACGATGGCCGATGAGATCTGACCCGCCGCCACCCGCCGCAGCGCACCCTGCGCAGGTCGCGGTGTCGGCCACCGGCCTGGGCAAGCACTACCGGCTGGGTCAGCTGCACAGCTTGCAACAGACGGCCGCCACGCTCGCTCGCCGTCGCGAGCCGGCGCGGGGATTTGACGCTCTGACCGACGTGAGCTTCAGCGTCGACCGCGGTGAGGCGATCGGGCTCGTGGGGACCAACGGCTCGGGGAAGTCGACGGTGCTCCAGATCATGTCCGGCACCACCCTGCCGACGGCCGGCATGATGCGGGTGCAGGGTCGGGTGCTGCCGCTGCTGGCGGTCGGCCAGGGCTTTCATCCGGATCTGACCGGGCGCGAGAACGTGACGTTGTTCGGGGCGTCTCTGGGCGTGCCGCGGCGGACGATCGCGGACAGGATGACCGCGGTCACCGCGTTCGCCGAGCTGGAACGGCACATGGACACGCCCGTGAAGCGCTTCTCCAGTGGTATGACCTCTCGCCTGTCGTTTGCCATCGCCGTCCAGTTCCCCGCTGACATCTACGTGTTTGACGAGGTGCTCGCGGTCGTCGACGGCGAGTTTCGCGATCGTTGCCTGGAGGAGATCAAACGCCTGCACGCGGGGGGACGCACGGTCTTCTTTGTCAGTCACCAGCTCAACCAGGTCGCCGATGTCTGTGACACCGTGATGTGGTTCGACCACGGTCTGCTCAGGCAGACGGGCCCGGTGCTCGACGTGCTGTCGGCATACCAGAGCGCCCTCGGTCAGGGCGCGCAGGGGCGGTCGCGGCCCCGGCGCGGGAAGTGACGGCCCCCGGAGCCGTTCGCGGGAGTCCGGAGACACGCCGCAGGAGGGCGAGCATCGGCTCCAGCCGCTCCGGCAGCCGTTCATGCAGCACGCGGGCGCCCATCAGCGTCGCCACGATGCACCAGAAGCCGAGAGCCTCGGGGGGTGCCCAGGCCGCGCCATGGGCGCTGAGGAAGCGGTTCCACGTGTCGTCGGTCATCGGCCAGCGGCCGAGCGTGCGACCCAGGTCGAACTCGGGCACGCCGACCGTCATCCACTCGTTGTCGATCGCGACGAGCCGGCCGGCGGGGCCGACGACGAGATTCTCTGGACAGAAGTCCCGGTGGATGAGCCCCGCGCGGGCCGACCCGGGATCGCGCCGGCGCAGCTCGCCACGGATCACCGCGGCGTCCTCTGCGGACACGCGCTCGCCCCGGATGAGGATCGTGAGGTCGCCGACCGCCTCCGCGTGCCACCGGGCCGTGTCGCATCGCCTTGTACGGACGGGGTCCAGCGCAGTCGCGTGCAGGCGACCGAGCAGCGCCCCTGCCTCGGCGGCTCGCTCGGCGGCCATCGTCGAACTCAGTGGCTCGCCCTCGATCCACTCCTCCAGGAGCACCGGGCCCACCTGCTCGATCACCGCGGCGAACCCGGGGTCCAGGCCATCGCGCAGCCGCTGCAGCTCGCGCGCCGTGTCGGCGTCGACCACATGACGCGCCTTGAGAGTGGTGCCGTCGGGCACGTCGACGCGCACCGCGAGGCGGCCACCCATCCGCCCGGCCAGGGGGGACACGACGGTGATGTGATCCACGAGGACCCCGTGACGGTGCAGGGCCGCCCTGATCTCGCTCTCGATCGCGGCCGTCCGGGCGGTCACGCCATCCCGACCCCGTCCACGATTCTCCGGCTGAAGTGACGATCCTGGTAGGCCTGCGCTCCGAGGACGACGCGGTAGGCGGGCAGCTGCGAGAGGGCGCTGACCAGTGGGTCGTCGGGACCGCACCGCCTCCCGTCGAGAGCCTCGAACACGACCCGGGCGCGGCTGCGCCGGCCGAACAGGTTCTCGGCGATCATCGCGGGCACCGTCTCGTCGGACAGCCGGGTGACGGTGACGCCGTCGGCGGTGGTGTCCACC
>CAJCHX010000733.1 GCA_903970215.1 Acidobacteriaceae bacterium | reverse complement strand
GGAGACCACCGTTGTCGGGGCAGACTGCGATGGCATCACGACCGCCGGGGCGTACAAAGTGATCGCTATCGGCCGATCGCCGTCGTCATGCCCCAGCGATGCCGACCAGGTGAACTTCCAGAAACGCGACGTCGAAGGGTTTGCACTGTGTCTCGACTACAATTGGGTACCACACAGCTGCCTACTCCTCGATTCCGGTTGGAAGGCGGACCGGGTTTTATGCGACCTTCGAACCGACACCGGCACGGTCGTCGTACCCACTGATGTGATCGTCGGAGTAGACAACAGCGGCGGATGTCTCAAAGGCGGAATTGTGCACGCCCAACGCAGATTCACGGTGTGCGTGCATCGTGCCGATCGTTGATACACCTACGGATACAGTCGGTCTCTGGGTCAGAGGGTCGCGTCCCACACCAGGCTGCGGTGCGAGCGGCCGAGGCCGAAACCGTGATCGCGGGACGACCTCGGGGCCTCCACCTGATCCATCAGACGAGACAGCGTGACGATTGCAGACTCCCCGCGGACATTCCGCGCGAGGGCCAGGATCAGCTCTCGGTCGTACAGACCGGCCTTCTGAAGCTTGCGGAGCTCCACCTCGGTGGCGTGTCGCGCAGGCTCGTCCTGCCACCCACGATCGCCGTACGCGATCACGTCGTCGATGCATCGACGCCCGGTCTCGGACATTCGGGGGCCCTCCACCCGTCCGGACACGACGTTGAACGCGCCGACCGACCGCGCCCACCCCTCGAATGAGGGCTCCTGCCACTCCACCAGCACGACGATGCTGTCCGTCAGCTGCGCGAACTTTCTTACCAGCCGGTACGTCGGCCGATATACAAGGACGACGCCGCCGTCTTGAACGGCTCCCTCCCGCTCGGTGACCACCGTGGCCCCCACCAACCGCACCGGTGCATGCCGCGACTGCGGGCAGACCACGGTCAGTGGACGCCCGGGGTGGTGCGCGTGCAGCCGTGTGGTGAGCGGGACGGCGGCCTGATAGACGGGCTTCTCGGGAACCCACGGAAGATACAGGTGGTCGTGGCCGAGAAGTGCTGGGGACAAGGAGGTCAAGGAGACCCGCTCTCATGTCGGTAAAACCTGCGCGGGTGCGCTTTTTGAGTCTACCCCGCGCAGGTGTGGGTGCACTGCGCGCCGGTGGCGTGCCGCCACGTCGGGGCGCTTTCGCCGGGGAGAGACCAGCGGGTCCGTGTAGCATGAGCCGGAGTTCGCAGCTACGGGCGACACAGGACAAGCGAGTCACGCACCCGGCCCGTAGGCCCTTGCCGAGGTGTTCGCCTCGCGACAACCCACGTCGGGACGGCGTGAGAACAGGAGCGCCAGATGGCGCCGACCGTCACCGCGAGCGCCCCGACGGCGGGTCCGCGTATTCAACGCAACCTGACCCAACTGGAACTTCTCGAGGAGCTGTCGGGCGTCGCCGAGGCCAACGTCAACCGTCACCTGGCGATGACCAAGGACTGGAGCCCGCACGACTACGTGCCGTGGGACGAGGGGCGCAACTTCGCCGCGCTCGGGGGCGACGACTACGACCCGTCGCAGAGCCGGCTGTCGGACGTGGCGCGTGCGGCGATGATCACCAACCTGCTCACCG
>CAJCHX010000732.1 GCA_903970215.1 Acidobacteriaceae bacterium | reverse complement strand
GCGGCCGCCGATGTGCCGTTCGCGACGCTGGGCCGCCGCCGAACGGCCCTGTTCGTCGCAGCGCTCAACACGGTGTGGATCGTGGCAATGGTGTCACTGCAGAGCCTGCCCGCGTCGGCGCTGTTGCTGTTCGTTCCAGGCGCGGTCCTGTACTGGCTGTATTGGCTGGCCCTGCGGTTCATGCTCGCCGAGCAGCTCGTGCGCCCGATACTCGCCGACATCAGCAGCGTCGGCGCCGGCGGCATCGACAGCGCGGTCGCAGTGCGGATCACTCTGGCGCGACGCCTTTTTCTGGCCATCCCCACCACCATCGTGATCGCCGGCACCGTCGTCGCAGGGGTGGTCGGCAATCACACCATCGCGACCGTCGCGACCGGGGCCGGTGTGTCGATCGGGGTCGCGGTCAGCATCGCCGGCCTGCTCGTGCTGTTGGTGACCCGGTCGGTGACCGAGCCGATCGCCGACCTGCGTGAGGCGGCCGACCGGGTCAGCGGCGGCGACCTCGACGTGCGGGTCCCCGTGACCGCCACCGACGAGATCGGCACTCTGGCACGCTCATTCAACGCCATGGTCGCCGGGCTGCGCGAACGCGAGCGCATCCGAACCGCTTTCGGCACCTACGTGGACCGATCCGTCGCCGACTACATCCTCGCCTCGGGTGACGACTCGCTCGCCGCCGGCGAGGACGTCGAGATCACCGCCATGTTCCTCGACGTGCGCGGCTTCACCGGTTACACCGAGAGCCACCAGGCCCGCGACGTCGTCGCCATGCTCAACCGGCTCTTCGCCACCGCGGTCCCGATCATCCGTACCCACGGCGGGCACGTCGACAAGTTCGTCGGCGACGGGCTGCTCGCCGTTTTCGGCGTCCCCCAACGCCATCTCGATCACGCCGAACGCGCACTGGCCTCGGCGCTCGAGATCGCCGCGGCCGTCGACGCCCGCCCCGACGACGAACCGCGGATCGGCATCGGCCTCAACTCCGGCACCGTCGTCGTCGGAAACATCGGCGGTGCAGGACGATTCGACTTCACCGTGATCGGCGACACGGTGAACGTCGCCGCACGCGTCGAATCCGCGACCCGGCAAACCGGTGACACGGTGCTCCTCAGCGAACACACGCTCGTCATGTTGCCTGCCCCCCTTCGGGCCGCGATGGCGGCCAGGCCGCTGGTCCCACTGAAGGGCAAGACCGAACCGGTCGCGCTCTACGCGCCCGAAATGAGTGCTGGTTCAGGCGAACTCCGGGATCGAATCCACCTGTGAAGCGCCGGTGAAGCCTGAGACGCGCGTCAGTGCACCGCTCGCAGGATGCGGCTCGCGCGCAGCGCATGAGGGGGGTTGCTCTCGAATTCCCGCGACCCGTCGAGGTAGCTGTCGATGAGTTCGCCGGCGGAGAGGTCTTCGACCTCGGTGAAGCCGAGGGCGCGCAGCTGTGCAGCGAAGTCATCGGGGGTGAAGTAGCTGAACCAGGGTTCGCCCGCGGCCGCCAGGCGATTCGCGCGTGCCTGTAGCTGTGCCCGATCCTCGTCGGTGTCCGCCGGCTGCACATAGTCGAAGATCACCTCGGTCGGCTGGGCCTGACCGGCGATGTATTCGAGGGTGGCGTGCGCGGCGTCGGGGGTCAGATAGAACACGACACCGAGCCACACGAATACCGCCGGATCGGCCCTGTTGAATCCCGCGGACTCCAATTCCCGTGCCAGTACATCGGTTTCGAAGTCGACCGGGACGAAGGTCAACGTCTCGGGGACGGCGATATCAGCCTGTGCGAGGCGGTGGCGCTTCCACGCTTGGGTAGCGGGATGGTCGACCTCGAAGACACGCAGGCCCGGGTGCGGATTGCGATAGGCGAAGGTGTCCATGCCCGCACCCAGGATCACGACCTGCTGTACGCCGACGGCGGCAGCCGCAGCCACCCGGTCCTCAGCGAATCGCGCACGAGCGGCGAAGAACAGGCGGCGCGGTCGATCGACGGCGCCGCTGCCGGGATGATCCTCGGTGGGCTCAGCAGTCTCGAACAGTTCATCGGCGGTGACACCGATCAACGGTGCCGCGAACGGGTCGGTAAGGATTCGCGGCCGGTCGGCGATGTGGTGGTAAGCGCGGGCATAAGCAGTTGCGAGCGCTGTCCGGCTGGGCCCCGCGTCGTCCATGACCACGACCCTACGCACGAGCACGGCGTCGACGCTGTGAACTCGGCCACGCCGCGACTGACGCAGAAATCGGTGGAGGAGACCGCCCGATCAGCCCAGGGATGCGCTCGCTGCCCGCAGCTCGTTCAGGGCTGTCGAGGCGTAGTACGCGAGCTCGCGCTCGGCCCCTCGGTCGTCCTCGGACCACCGGGCGTAACCCCGCTTGAACGCGAGGACGCCCAGTTCGCCCGCGAGATGAGCCGTCGGGTCGGGAACGCCGCGGGCGATGAGCGCGGCGGTCATGGCAGCTGCCAGTCCGACGCTCTTGAGGGCGTCGCGGTCTTGCAGTTCGGTGCTCGCGGCGACGGCCGCTTTGAGGCGCGGGCCGAGGTCGCGGTTCATCGGGCCCATCGCGCCGGATGCGCGCTCGAGACCCGCAGCGACCGCCTCGAGCGGGCTGGCACCCGCCGACGCTTCGGCGATCCCCTCGGCCAGCAGCCGGCTCAAGGTCTCCTGTCCAGCCACGAGGAGCTCGCGCTTATCAGGGAAGTAACGGAAGAACGTGCTCTTCGTGACGCCGGCGCGTTCGGCGATCTGGGCCACCGTCGTCGCGTCGTATCCCTGCTCGGTGAACAGATCGACGGCGGCCACGACGAGTCGTTCGCGCGCGCCTGGTTCCCATCGAGCCATGACTCCACTCTAGGTGATGGCACCTCTATCCCATCATCCCGTACTGTCATGGGACAAGAGTCCTATCACTGTTCAGGAGATCCTCATGCACGTCTTCGTCACGGGTGGCACCGGCCTGATCGGCTCCGCGGTCGTGGCCGAGCTCCTCGGCAACGGCCACACGGTTCTCGCGCTCGCCCGCTCCGACGCATCCGCCCTGGAGCTCGAGACCGCGGGTGTCGAACCGCTTCGGGGCGATCTCGCGGACCGCAAGGCCCTTCGCGTCGGCGCCGCTCGGGCCGATGGCGTGATCCACCTGGCATTCGGTAACGACTTCAGCAGTGTGGACGCTCTCGCCAAGGCGGTCGCCGAGGAGAACGCGGCCTTGGCGACCCTCGGTGACGAGCTTGTCGGCAGTGACCGACCCCTTGTCACAGTGTCGGGTACGCCCTACGTGCCAGGGCGCGCCTCCACCGAGGCCGACCCGTTGTCCACAGAGGGGCCGGTCGGTGGGCGCGGCCGTACTGTGGCGGCGGTTCTCGAGCTCGCTTCCCGCGGAGTCCGAAGCAGTGCGGTGCGAATGCCGCGCACCGTCCACAACGACGGCGAGGGCGGATTCGCCGGTATGTTGACCAGGATCGCCCGCCAGACCGGAGTGTCGGGCTATCCAGGGGACGGCACCCAGCGATGGCCGGCCGTGCACGCACTCGACGCCGCGGTCCTCTTCCGGCTGGCCCTCGAGCTGGCACCTGCCGGAACCTCGTGGCACGCCGTGGCCGACGAGGGCACCGCGGTTCGGGACATCGCCGCAGTCATCGGTCGGCGACTCGAGCTACCGGTCGAGGCGGTGCCACAGGAGACGTACGGTACGCTCGGCCCGATCTTCGCCGTCGACCAACCCGCCTCCAGTGCCCACACCCGGAAGACACTCGGCTGGGAGCCCACCCACCCGGGCGTCCTGGCGGACTTGGAGAACATCGTGCCCTGACCAGCCGCGTGCGGCGGAAGCGCGGGCAGGTGCTGCGCGCTGCTACACCGGTCGGATGAGATACGTCGATCGCCTCGTCCTCACCAAGCGATTCGGCCACGTCGCGGCGGTCGACGGGTTGACCTTCGCGGTGCGCATCTTTGCGACCCGGCCCGATCCTGAACTCCTCGGCCCGTGGGCGGGGCTCGGCGTGATGACCGGGTCCGCGGGCGCGCTGCCGGCGTCCGCATCAGCTGGATTCCGAAGGCGAGACGTGTAGCCCCGTCGAGGGTGGTCTCCTGGTATCGTCCACGTCTGAGCATTGAGCCAACGGTGCGATTGATCCGAAATTCTGCGGAGAACGTTGGCTTATGCGATTCGAATCGCTTGTTCCCGGCGATCGCCCTCGCGCTCGTCTGCGCGGGCTGAACGCGGGTTCGCGGCTCCCATCGTCGAGCGTGGTCCTCCGACACCTCATCCATGCCGTCGAATGGGAGATCCCCCATGCGTATCGCCGAATTATCCAGTGCTACAGGGATATCCAGCGCATCGTTGAAGTACTACATTCGTGCGGGCCTCTTGCCGGCGGGCACGCCGGTAAGCCGTACCGAATCCTCCTACACCGGTTCGCATGTCGGACGAGCGAATCTGATCCGGTCGCTGTTGGAACTGGCAGGCCTGTCCGTAGCGCGGATCAAGGCCGTTGTCGCGGTTCTGGATTCGCCCCCCGAGGCCCGGAGCGGGCTGATGTGCGCGGCGCGGGCTGCCGCCACCCCATCGGTTATCGGTACGGTCATACCGGAATGGTCTGAGCGGGCCACCCGCGCCGTCGAACGCTGGGGTTGGCGGATCGATCCGTCGGATCCGCTCATCGCCGTCCTCGGCAGTCAGCTCCGATCTCTCGCGGCCGCGGGTATCGACTTCGGCGGAGACCCCACCCTGGACCGCTGGGCCGCCGCCGCGGAGTCCATCGCGGCCGTCGACCTGGGCGCGCTGCCACAAGATCCGACGGCCGCCCTTCGGTATCGACTCGTCGCGACCGTCCTCACCGACCCGTTACTGGCGACTCTGCGCCGGCTGGCCGAACAGGAACTGAGCATCAGGCGGTCCGAGACGTTCGACGTCTCGTAGCCGTATCCGCCTGATCATGGGGTGCTCATGGGGTGGCGGAGTGATAGGTCGTCGGACTCCGGTCCGGCCGCTGGGCGCGACGGGCTGGTGGACGGTTGCCGGCGGGCCGGGCGGTTTCACCGGCCTGTTCTTCGTCCCTGCGGTCGGTCTTCTCATCGATGTCGACGGTTCGGTGCATATCTGCTTCCGGTTCGGCATTGCTGCGCATGCTGTGCGTTCCTCCTCGGGTCGATCTCCGCGGCCTTGCCCCTCTCGACCCTTGATACCCGGCGGCACGCCGGGCGAAACGTCGCCGACCTCGTGCCCGATCCAGGCGCCGCGAACGGAACGTCACCGTCGAGAATGGAACGGCACTGTCGAGAATGGAACGTCACCGTCGAGCGTGGTACTACAGCACTATCCATGCCGTTCTTACGACACATGATTACTCAACTGCATGCCCGATATTGCCACGTCTGAAACCGTCTTTACTCGTGCATCACTAGGTTGATCGTTCGTTGACGGCACTGCCCAAACCCAAGTACGATCAGTGGTGAGGTTGAACACCGCAGCCCATTGGTTCATATATCCGCTCGAGACCAGGGCGTGCCCTTGGGCCGGGTTCTCCACTCAATCACGAGCAAGGACGAACAATGCGTTCTGCTGAATTCGCGGACGGGAATATTCCGTCGGCTACCCTCTCGGACCCAGTCATCGACATCGACGTGCGAACGTCGACGTTGCCCGGCCTACAAGGCCCTGTCGGTCCAACGGTCGTATCGATCTCGGGCGAGATCGATGCATCCAACTCTTCCGAGATCGACTCACGCATTCAATCGTTGTTCGCACGTCGAGTAGACGTGGTGATCGATATGACCGGCGTGACCTTCATAGGGTCCTGCGGGCTATGGGCCGTGGTCGGTCTTCCGCAGATCGCGCGTACCTATGGTGTGGGGTGCGCCGTCGTCACCAGCGTGGCCGTCGACCGGCTGCTCCGAGTCGTCAACCACTGCCGTCCGGCATGGGTGTTCGACCTATGCTCGGACGCTGCGAATGCCCTTGCTGCCGAGGGGGTCTGGCTGGCCTCTTGAGCGGACTTCAGCTGTGGCGAGTGTCGGACTCGCGTGCCTGGATCTGTTCGTTGAGTTCCGCGATTCCGTCGTCTGTCAGCAGCGCCAGATCGCTGGGATGCACAAAGAACGTGACCTCACCGCTCACGGTGTCCACCCGCGCCTTGAGCCGGGCGCTCACGCGGAGCCGCTCGCCGCAGGAGACCGTGACCGGGTACGCACCTCCGGCGTAGACATCGCAATCGTCGAGGTGAGTGATCGGCGGGCGCCTACGTGCAGAAGGAATGGGGTACGGGACGTCGATTCCCGGATCGCGGCCGTCGACGCTTCGGGGCAGGGCCTTGCCGGCCTTGCCCGCCGGCTCTTCGGAGCGGGACCGATCTCCGAACCGTCCGGGTCTGCGTGGATCGGACATGCCAAGCCTCCTTCGATTCCCTGGTTCCCAGGGCCTCAGCGGGTATCAGGCCCTGGACGGTGTGTACCCGGTGGCACCCGGATCTGAAACATGCGCCCCACAGACCGCGGACGGGGAGCGGAGGACGAGCCCGGTGCCGGCGCACAACGCCGTGGTTTAAGCGATCGCACTACGGGGTATCAACGCAGGGTCGACATAATACAGACACTGAATGGAGTCGTCATGATAGTCCTCGGAGTCATACTCCTCATCGTCGGATTCGTGTTCAAAATCGCGATTGTTTGGACACTCGGAATCATTGCCCTGGTGATCGGTCTGATCCTGCTCGCGTTGGGATCGCTCGGTCACGCCATCGGGGGTCGTCGCCACTACTACTGACTGTCGGCGCCGTTTCGCGGTACCGACATCAGAAGATCGTGATGCCGTTCGACACCACGCGTGATTCTCGCTTGGAAGGCGAGCGTGTACGGGAAGGAGTAATGTGATGCGCTGGTTATCTGCGGCGGTACTCGTCTGGTTGATCATCGGTGCGCTCGCTGCGGGGCAACGTGGATACTTCACGCACGCCTCGCAGAACTGCGCCAGCAGTGCCACGACTGCGGTCACCGTGATTGCGGGCCCGTTGAACTACGTGGGCGTCAATCCCAAGGTGGCGGGATGCAACCTTCCGCACCCCAGTCCGTGACGGCGGCCCGTCCGACGCCCGGCGAGACGCGATGCTGCGCATCGCGTGCGGCGTGCGGCGGGTGTGTAGCGTGGCGCACATGAGCGCCGACTGGCAGGAGAGCAGGGTGGCGGCGGTGCGTTCGCTGATCCGCCGAGCCGCACCAGACGTGGTCGAGGAGGCCAAATGGCGCAAGCCCTCCAACCCCGATGGCGTTCCCACGTTCTCGCTGTCCGGGCAGATCTGCACCGTCGAGACCTATCGAGACAAGATCAAACTCACCTTCGCGCGAGGTGCATCTCTCGACGATCCGGACGGGCTGTTCAACGCCAGCATCGGCGCCGGCACGCGACGCGCCATCGACCTACACGAAGACGATGACCTCGACGAGGATGCATTCATCGCGTTGGTCCGCGAGGCGGTCGACCGCAATCGCGGATGACGCCGTCGTCCGTCGGCTCCGGGGCGGCTCAAGAACTCCTCACGAACCTCAGGTAGAAAGCCCCGAACACCAGAACGATCCCGATGTTCACCATCAGCCGCGGCCAGAACTGATGCCTGAACAACGCCACGTCCACGCCGACCACGACCACCACGAGTGCTAGCACGTAGAGCACGATCGGCAGCTGCTTTCCCACCCCTCCTTTGTACTCCGCGCCACGGACCTATTCCGCGCGACGGATATCCCTGGGCGTACAGGGCGATCCGACACCGAGGGCGTTGGCGATAGGATCGACATCGGCAAATAAGGCATATCGCTGGTGCGGGTCGAGGAGGTTGCAGTGACGCGGACATTGGAGTGGACGGGGCGAACGTCGTCGGATCCCGTCCCGACGGTTGGTGGCCAGACCGCGCGGGCGCGGCGCGGCGTCTGTACGAACGCTTGGCCGCGGCGACGCTGCCGTACGACCGGGTGGTGCTGGTGCTCGAAGGCGCCGCCAAATCAGGAGTGGCGACTGATGTCGGGGGCACGCTGCAGGTGGTGCACGCGCCGCGCGTCGGGGACGACGAGATCGTCGCGCAAGCAGAGGCGGCCGCGGCGAACGGCGAGGCCGTCACCGTCGTCACCGCCGACCGTGGTCTCGAATCCCGAGTTCGCGGTGTCGGCGCGCAGGTCCAGGCCCCGGGCAGGTTCCTCGCCGCGCTGCCGACGACGATCTGACGGCCACCCCGGAGCGATTGCCTGGCCGGGTGCGTGCCACCGCATGCCGCGCCGGGGGCCGGCCTCGGGTCAGAGCCGCGTCTGCTCCGACCAGAGCGTGGGGAGCATCGATCGGAGCGTCAGGATCGGGTCTGCAGGGGCGTCCGCTGCGTGCTGCACGGTGAACGCCCCCTGCTGCCACAGGTCGGCGAATCCGTGGACGAACGCGAACGCGGCCATGGCGCGAGTGCTGACACTCGGGTCGTGGGGCGTCGCCCCCGGAATCGTTGTGGCGGCGCCGCTCCGTAGAGCGGTGGTGGCGCGCGCTCGGGCGGCGCGGAGAGCAGGGTCTGCGTCGTCGCGAATGCCGGCGCCGAACATCGCCCGATAGCGCCCGGGGTACTCGAGTGCGAATCGCAGGTAGGCCTCGGCGGCGTCCGCGAAGTCGGTTCCGCATGCCTCGAGCGAGCTGGCGAGCAGATCGAACCCGTCGGCGGCGACGGCGGTCAGCAGTCCCCGCGTATCCCCGAAATGGTGGGTCGGTGCGGCATGCGACACCCCCGCGCGTCGGGCGACCTCACGCAGCGAGAAGCTGTCGATTCCCCGCTCGCCGAGCAGGTTCGCCGCTTGAGCGATCAGCTCGCGACGCAGGTCGCCGTGATGGTAGGTGTCCGGCATGGACCGAGTGTACGGGAATCTTTACAGGGAAAAGATCGGAGCGTATCTTGACGGTGGAAAGATCCTCGTGGAAAGGCACGCCGGATGGTACCGCTGGTAATTCTCGTCGTTGTGGCGCTCGTGGTTCGAATGGTGGGCATGGTGGTCGGGGCGCTGGACTCGTGGCCTCTCGCCGTCGCGGTAGGCCTGGCGGCGATGTTCGTGGTCACCGGTCTCGCACACTGGGGAAAGCGGCGTGCGGGCTTGGTCGCGATCGTTCCACTGTGGGTCCCCCGGCCGCAGCTGGCGGTCACAGTGACCGGGTGGCTCGAACTCACGGGTGCGGTGGGACTGCTGGTGCCGGCGACTCGAGCGGCGGCCGCATTCTGTCTCGCAGCACTGTTGTTCGCGATATTCCCAGCGAATGTGCGCGCCGCCGGTCTGCCCCGTCGTCCCGGTGTTCCCCACACTGCGCTGGCGTTCCGGTCCGCAATCCAGGCGGTTTTCGTGGCTGCCGCGTTGTTCGTGGGGGCGGCGGGTGTCTGACGCGGCGGCATCGTGCGTGCGGGTCGTGGCCTCTCCGCGGCGTGGTCCGGGTGATCGTGAGGCCGATGTCACCTAGACTCATTACCATTACATGACCTATCCTTTGCCGGATGGAGTCCGGTTTGTTGAGTCAATGGAGATGCCCGGTCGGCGAGTGGCAGGTGTGGGCGCCAGACGGCGCTACTCGCGCGGCGATGGTGGCCGCGCCGCCCGCAGAAGCGGTGCCGTCCTTCATCCAGGAAGACCACTTACGCAGCGGTGAGCAGGATCCGGGCACACCGCGACGCGTGTTCACCACGTTCACGATTCACGAACGGTTCTCCGCCGACGTGATGGGCGCCGTCTTCACCGAGCTCGTCCGAGCTCACGCGGTCTTTCACACCGCGTTCGTCCCGTCGGACGGCGGCTACCAGAGTCGGACATTGAGGGCCGACCAGGTCGAACTGGCGGTGGTGGCGACCTCCGCGACAGCCGATCCGGGCTCGACCCTGAAAGACCACCTGGTGTCGTCGCTACCGCGACTCTCCGAATGGGCCGCCTTCGCATTCGCCGTCACCGGCATCGAGCACGCGGGGAGCGATGCGGTCGACCCACGATTCACCGTCGTGGTCGCCGCAGATCACCTGTTCACCGACGGAGTGTCGCAGGCTGTCATGTTTCTGGAGATCCTGTCCCGCTACTCGGTCGCGCTGACCGGGCAGGCGTACTGCGGACCCGCCAGTCGGCCGTACCCGGAGTTCGCAGCCGAGCAGCGATCCGTGGCCGCGACCCTCTGCCCGGCTCACCCGGGGGTGGTGCAGTGGCGCGACGTGGTGGCGCGCGTCGGTGGGATGCCCACGTCGGCCCTGCCTCTGGGGCTGACGGACGGCGAGTCGGCGCTCGGCGAGATCGTGGTCCACCCGTCGTTCCTCGATCCGACCCGGACTGCCGGGTTTGCCTCCCTCGCGCGGCGCTGTGGCGGTTCCACCGGAAGCGCTTTGTTGGCGTTGATGGCCGAGATCGATCACAGTCTGACCGGCGCGGAGACGTTCACGATGATGGTGCCACTCGCGCACCGAACCGACCCCGCTGACGTGTTCTCGGTCGGCTGGTTCGCCACTCTCGTACCCGTGCAGTTCGCGTCGACCGGCCCGTTCGAGGACATCGTCGGTCGTGCCCATGCCGCACTGCGGCACGCGAAAAAGCTCGAACGGTTGCCCATCTTCCCGGTGATCGACCTCCTGGCGGCCGACGACGGATTCCCGGTCGAGCACGGCTTCGCGGCTCCGATGCTGTCGTACATCGATGTCACCAGGGTGCCCGGCGCCGAGCTCGCGCACCGACACGGGCTCGCAGTGTTCGCAGATCCCGCCCCGATGCGCGAGGTCTTCGTCTGGATCAATCGCGACGAATCAGGCCTCGATTTCAACGCGATGTTCCCGGGTACGCCCGCCGCGCGCGCCGCAGTCGAGGAGACGTTCACCCGGCTGCGGGACCGGGTCCACGACCTCACCGCCACGTCAAACGGCATCGGCGACGAGCGCTACGACGCGCCCGAGAAGATCGGAAGCGAGATCGAAGGCCTCCGCTCCCAACCCGTCACCGATGAGCTGTGCCAATCGAACGTGCGCGGCGCGATCGGCCACCTCGGCCGCTAACCCGAGCTCGAGCATGGTGCGAAATCCCACGTCATAGAACCCGGCGATGAGGGTGTTCAGAGCCAGTCGATAGGCGATGTTGTCTGCGCCGTCGACCACAGCGGTCCAGAACGCGACATCGGCGGCGAACACCGCGGTCGCGGTCGCGCCCTGATCGGGATAGTCGGCCGCAGCCGCCATGATCGCGGCGCGCTGCGCGGGTGAGGCTTTCGCGGCCGAGATTCTGGCTGCATCTGCGCCGATCATCCGCCGCATCACGCATACGTCATGGACCAACCTCAGTGCGGGCACCGCACCGGTCGAGGCGAGTATCGACAGGATCCTCAGTCCGGAGTTCTCCCGCCAGTCCAGCACCTGCAGAACGCCGGGACGGACCGTCTTCACCAGTCCGGATTGCTCGATTCCCAGGATTGCACCGCGAATCACCTGCGGAGTCACGTCGAATCGTCGGGCGAGCTCATCTTCGGGCGCAAGCAGGTCTCCGACCGCCAGAGCGCCCGAGAGGATGTCCTCGACCAGGGTCGCGAAGACATGGTCTGACGGATCCATGACAAGCGATCCTGTCACATATCTCTGCGAGAACCGGGGAGGTCGCCGGTCCTTTCCCACGCCCAGTGCTCTCGAGGAGCTGTTCTGGGGGAGGTTAACGACCGGGCCTGGCAACGTCGGTGTCTCCCGGCGGCGGCATCAAGGCGTCCTCGATGTCGCGAAGGAGGAATCTGCGCGCGCCACCGGGTAGCACTGTGGATTTCACGGCTCCGTTTCCGGCCCATCTATTGACGGTTCGCACCGATACCCCGAGGATCGCCGCCACGTCGGCCGAAGAGAGCATCGGTTCCATTCTTCGGACCTCGTCGGTGACACCGGAATGCAGCCGCTCCGCGTGGTCCGACCGATCCCACGTCGAGTGGTCGAGGTTGATCGGGCTGCGCGCTCGGGCGCGCATGTAACTGTCGCGAATGCTCTCCGGCGACACCACTGGCGGCCCGGGAACAAGCGCAGTCTGTTTTGATGAGAACTCTGACATTCGATCTCGAAGCGCGCCGTCGACGGGGAATACGAACCTGAGTGTGCACAACCGCGAGTCGCCGGTGCGTTGCGTCGTGAACGCATGCACGCGGACAGGCAGCCCCGCGGATTGTCCGTCCAGGTCGCTCATCGCCATGATCTGGACACCGAAGGAGATCGAATCGCGTGCTTCGATCTCTCGATAGAATTCGATCGAGTGCTCGAGCACTCTCGCCGATCCCAAGTCGGGTAGGTCGAGAGTGCGGGTGGCAGCCTCGAATGCCGGCGGCGCCACGACGATCGAGGTCAACAACGATTGGAACAGGCACGGATTAGATGCGGGCGGAGCCCCTGCCAGCGCCTGCGCGGCAGAAGTTATCGTCGCCGGTGCGACGACCACCGCATCCGGAAACCACCGATCCCATTCCATAGTTTCCCATCACCTCCGGTGGGTGACCTCGACCGTGCTTGTCGCGCCGCCGCCCTGTGTTCCACGCTGCGTCAGTGTACTCACGTACACCTCACGCAGCGTGGAAGCCTTGGCGCGCACGATATTTCGTGCGTCAGGCAAGTCGAACGATTTCTCCGTACGCCGTGGTGATGGTGTCGAAGGTGTCCGTCGAGATCACGGTGGTGACGTACGGGATCGCGTCGACGACGCCGGCGCAGCCGGTCGTGCCGATCTTGATGTTGCTGTACTCGACTCCTCCGTTCGCGCCGACCTTGGGGTGATCGACCACCTTGTCACCCATGATGACCGCTTCGATGGTCCCCGGAGACAGTTTGAACGTCTGTTCCTGATTGGCCCCGATCTCGACGCCGGGGATGATTCCCGTGACGCCTGCGGCTCCGAGTCCACCGGCGATGGCACCGGCCGGAATCGGACCGCCCATGGCGCCCATGGCGCCCACGCCGCCACCCGCACCCACGTAATTCGGGAACTGAACGGATCCCTTCTGGCTCGTTCCGATCGCGGTCTGGAACTGATCGAATCGCACCTGGCATCCGACCATGTATCCCGTTTTCACCTCCACCTTGGACACGGGCACCTGACCAGCGCTGTTCAGGTGGAATTCGCCGACGCCGGAAACAAGGGCCTGCGGCGCCATCGGGGTATTTGCAGGGGAAGGGATGAGCCGCGCCTTCAACGCATAGAGCGACAGCTTGACCGACACTCCTTGCCGGGTCTTCACATTCTGGAAGCCGCCTACGACAGCCCCCTTTGGATGCTGCGGATTGACCTGCGCAGCGGCCTGCTGTGCACCGACCGATCCGAGAACACCGACCGCGGTGATCACAGCCGCGATGCGGGCGACGCTCTCCCTGTTTTTTCGAGGATTATTTCGAGTGTTCTTCCGAGTCATCGACATGCCAAGAATATTATAAGGATTTCCAAAGGGCGCCAATGTGAAATTCGGTGATTCTCAACGCAGGTTGCTTCCGGCCATTCGGGGCCATCGGAGCCAAATCGGGCGTTCTGTGCAAACCCGGCCCGCAGTCGCATGATCCCTTGAGTCGGCCCCGGGGCTCGCGGTCCTGGCTCGTTTCGGGCGGACGGGACCGATCCTCCTCGGAGACTATCGATCACTGGTCGAGCATTGAGCGCCGTCAAACCAAACCTACGTCGTGACCGGTGGGGACCGCCTAGCTGGCTGTTCTCGATCCAGACCACCCGGTGGAGTCCGGTTCGTTCGGACGGAGGTGTTCTGTGAAATACGGTTCGTGGCATGAGACTCGCTAACGAATCCTCCCTGTCGAAACGGTCCCTCGGCGCGATGCTCGGCACCGTCGCAATCGCCCTGGTGGCTGCGGGCTGCGGCGGCTCGAGCACGTCGGATGCGACGGCGTCGTCGACTGAGGCGACTTCGTCGTCGGCGGCGGCCCATCCCGTATCGGCAGGCTGCGATCATGTGGCCGCGCCGATGCTCACGATCGACGCGAAGACTCCCGACGAGCCCAAGGTCGAGATCCCGCAGCCCGCCGGCTGGACGCGAAACACACAGTTGGACAACAACATCGTGCGCCTAGCGCTGGTGAACCCGCAGCTCGATGCCCACGGGTTCACATCGAATCTCGTGGTGACGATCGAGAATGCGACCGGAAAGGCGGCGTCGCCGCAAGCGTTGATCCGCGCAGAGGAGCCGGCGAGCGTCAAGGAGGACGCGAGTTTCACGAGCACACCCGGCACGCTGTGTGGATTCGAGAGCGCGACCAACCGGTACCACCTCCCGCCGTCCGGGACGTTGCCGGAGCGGAGCGTCACGGGACTGGTGGTCGCCGTTCCCGTGGGGAATTCGCTCTATGGGATCACCGTGACGGTGCAGACGGCTGATGCTGACAACCCGCAGTACACGAAGGATCTCGACACGGTGCTGGCCGGCTTCGCCGTCAAGCGCTGACCTGCGGTACAACCGGCCCGCAGAGTTGCTTTGCGGGCAGTGGTCAACCCTGGGGCGTGTAGCCCAGCGCCCGGCTGATCCCCGTGGCGGCCGACTGGATCACGGGGATCAGCCGGTTCACCGACGTGGTCGTCCGCGTTGCGACGACGGCGAGCGCCGCGACCACGTCGCCGGCGCGGTCGCGGATCGGAGCCGCAACGGCGATCGCCGCATCGGAGATCTGCTGGTCGGCGACCGCATGCCCGATCCGGGTGATCCGGTCGAGTTCGCTACGGAGCGCGTCGGGGTCGGTGACGGTCGAGTCGGTGTGGCGCGGGATCTCGCCGGCGAGGGCTGCCTCGCGTACCTCCGGGTCGGCGTAGGCAAGCAGGACCCGACCCGTCGCGGTGGGCAGCGCGGTCATGCGCGCGCCCGTCGGTGTGTTGGTCGGTACCGAGCGCCTGCTGGCGACGCGCGCGAGGAACAGGACGGTGGATCCGTCCAGGCTGGACAGGTGCACGTTCTCGCCCGTCGCGTCGAACACGTCGCCCATGTAGGGGAGCGCAACCTCGCGAAGACAGGTCTCCGACAGCGGGAGTGAACCGAGTTCCCACAACTTGCGTCCCACGCGGTACCGCCCGTCGTCGTCGCGAGTGAGGGCGCCCCACCTGACGAGTTCGTACAGGAATCGGTGCGCGGTACTGAGCGGCAGACCGGCGGACTGCGCTGCCTCGGACAGCGTCTGCACCGGCGTGACCGGCGAGAAAGTGTCCAGAAGGGCGAGCATGCGCGAAGCGGAGGTGGACCTCCCGCGTGAGTCCATGACTATCAAGTCTGCGGTAGGCGCGCACCCACCGCAAGTGCCGCCGGGCGCCGCCGACAGCATGCGACGGCAGTGTTTCGCGGCGAAAAATATTGGGCTTCAGCGTAAGCGGTGCGATCGAACGGGCGCTGTCGCACTACGTGCCCGATCGCTCCCGCCATCCACGCCACCGTGCGCCGGTGTCGGCCGCACGGGGATCGGTCTAGACTGGCCTGGACTGTTTCGCAAGGCCCGGTCCTGGGCCGCCGGGACGCCGCGACCCGATTGGCCGCGGTGGCGCCGGCACCGCCAGCCGTTCGCGGCCGCGCGCGGCGTTCCCCCACGACGGGGCCGCCTGCGCGGCAGGTACCCGGGAGATCCATGACCGTCCCCCTCACGCTGCTCGTGCCGCCCGCCGCCCCCGATGGCCCGGACCCCGGTCCGGCGTTGGACCGGCTCGAGGCCCTGACCGATCCATGGTCCGAGCTGTCGCGAGTGGACGCGGAGGCGTTGCTGGCAGCCCGCGGGAGCGGTCTGGAGCGACTTCTCGCCGTCGCCGGGGCGGTGCGGGACCGTGGGCTCGCAGAGGCGGGCCGGCCCGGCGTCATCACGTACTCGCGGAAGGTGTTCCTCCCGCTCACCCATCTGTGCCAGGACAGGTGCCACTACTGCGTGTTCGTCCAGACGCCGGGGAAGCTCGCGCAGGCCGGGATCGGCCCGTACATGGAGCCCGCCGAGGTCCTGGAGGTCGCTCGCGCCGGTGCCGCGCTCGGCTGCAAGGAGGCCCTGCTCACGCTCGGTGACCGGCCGGAGAACCGCTGGCGCGTGGCGCGAGAGTGGCTGGATCGCCACGGCTACACCTCGACACTCGATTACGTCGGCGCCATGGCGAGACTGATCCTCGACGAGACCGGGCTGCTCCCTCATCTCAACCCAGGCGTCATGTCCTGGGCCGAACTCCAGCGGTACAAGCCCGTCGCGCCGTCCATGGGCATGATGCTCGAAACCACGTCCGAGCGGCTGTGGCGGACCAAGGGCGAGGCGCATTTCGGCTCGCCCGACAAGGACCCCGCGGTGCGGCTGCGGGTGCTCGAGGATGCGGGGCGGTTGCGGATCCCGTTCACCACCGGCGTCCTACTGGGGATCGGTGAGACCGCGGAGGAGCGGATAGACGCGATCCTCGCGCTGCGCGACGTGCAGGCACGGCACGGGCATCTGCAAGAGGTGATCGTCCAGAACTTCCGGGCCAAGCCCGCGACGGCGATGATGGGCACCGTCGACCTGGGAACGCAGGAGTACGCCGCGGCGGTGGCCGTAACGAAGATCCTGCTCGGACCCGGCATGCGCGTGCAGGCTCCGCCCAATCTGACCGATGCCGCCGAGCTGTCCCTGCTGATCCGCGCGGGCATCGACGACTGGGGTGGCGTCAGCCCGCTCACGCCCGACCACGTGAACCCGGAACGTCCGTGGCCGCAGATCGACGAGTTGGCCCGACTCACGGCGGACGGTGGATTCGCGCTGCGCGAGCGGCTCACCGTGCACCCGCACTTCATCCGCGAGGCCCGCGGTACGGCCGACGGACGCGGGCCGGAGTGGTTCGACGACCGGCTGCTGCCGCGACTGCTCGAGCTGGCCGACGGCTACGGACTGGCCCGTCGCGACGCGCACCTCGAGTCGGTGCTGCGCCGCGCCGAGGCGGACCCGACGGGACTGACCGACGCCGAGTACGTCGCGCTGCTACACGCCGACGGCGACGACCTGGAGGCGCTGGCCGCGCTCGCGGACCGCGTGCGACGCGACCGCGTGGGCGACGGCGTGACCTACGCGATCAATCGCAACCTCGACCCGTCACTGGGGATGCCGGCGGAGCGGATCGCGGAACTGGTCGCTGAGGCCATCGCGCTCGGTGCCACCGAGGTGTGCGCGCAGGGTCCGGTTCCCGAGAGTGCAGGCGCCGAGGGGTATCTCGCGTTCGCCCGGGCTGTTAAGGGGGCCGCATCCGGCACCGCGCCGGACTCGGGCGCATCGGGCACCGCGCCGGACTCGGGCGCATCGGGCACTGTGCACTTGCACGCGTTCCGGCCGGCGGAGGTGCTCGACGGTGCGCGGCGCGCAGGGCTCTCGCTCGACGACTGGCTCGCCGAGCTGGCGGCTGCGGGGGTGGACACCGTCCCTGGGACCGCGGCGCGGATTCTCGACGACGCCGTTCGGGCGCGGCTCACCGGCGGTACGGACATCCCGGTGTCCGAGTGGGTGGAGTCGATCACCGCCGCGCATCGCGCGGGGCTCCGGTCGACGGCCACGATGGTTTACGGACACGTCGAGACGGCCGCGCAGCAGGTGGCGCACCTGCGGATGCTGATCGAGATCCAGAGCAGCACAGGTGGTTTCACCGAGTTCATTCCGATGCCGTGGTTGCCGATCGAGTCGCCCGTGCCGGTCCCGGGGTCCCGGGGCGGGCCGAGCGTGCGCGAATCGCGCGCCGTGCACGCCGTCGCCAGGCTGATGCTGGCGGGGCGGATCGACCACGTGCAGGCCGCGTGGACCAAACTCGGGCTGCGGGCGGCGCAGCTGGTGCTCGCCGGCGGCGCCGACGATCTCGGTGGCGTACTCCTGGACGGAACCCTCGACCCGCACGCGGGTCCCGAGCAGGGACGCCAGCTCGCCGTCGCCGACGTCGAGCGCCTCGCGGCCGGGCTGGGCCGGCCCATCCGCCAGCGCACCACGACCTACGGCGAGGTCCCGTGATCCGGGAGGTCGCGATCGTCGGGGCCGGCATCGCCGGGCTCGGTCTGGGCATCCGGCTCCGGCGCGCCGGGCACGACGACTTCGTGATCCTCGAGCGCGGCGACGACGTGGGTGGGACTTGGCGTGACAACGTCTATCCCGGTGTGGCGTGCGATATCCCGAGCCATTTGTACGAGTACTCGTTCTTGAAGAACCGGGATTGGAGCCGCCGGTTCGCGCCGGGCCGCGAGATCCAGGACTACCTCCGTGCGGCCGCGCGCGACGAGGGACTGGGGCCGCATATGCAGTTGCGGACTCCCGTCACCGCGGCGGCGTGGGATGCCGAGGCGCAGTGCTGGACCCTCGACACACCCACCGGCACGGTCGCGGCACGGGCCCTCGTCATGGCCGCCGGGCGGCTCAGCGACCCCAAGACACCGGCGCTGCCGGGCTTGGACACCTTCCCGGGTCGCACGTTCCACACCGCGCGGTGGCAGCCCGGCTCGCTCGCCGGGCTGCGGATCGGCATCGTCGGCACCGGCGCGAGCGCGGTCCAGATCGTTCCCGAGATCGCGCGGGACGCGGCGTCGCTGGTCGTGTTCCAGCGGCACCCGGCGTGGGTCCTGCCACGGGACGACCGGGGCTATGACCCCGGCGAACCCCGTCCCGCCCGCGCGGACCTCGCGGTGCAGGCGGAGGAGCTGTTCGCGGCACGGCTGGCGGGCTCGGCCGCCGCGGAGACCCTCGAGACCGCGGCGCGGGCGCACCTGCGTCGTCAGGTCCCGGACCCCGCGCTGCGGGCTCTTCTCACACCCGACTACGCGATCGGCTGCAAGCGGGCGGTGTTCAGCGACACGTACTTCCCCACCCTGCAGCAGCCGCACGTGACCCTCGAACCCAGCGCGCTGGCCGCTGTCAGCGGCGCGACCGCGGTGGCGGCGTCCGGCGCGCGGCACGAACTGGACGTACTGATCTTCGCGACCGGATTCGAGGCCGCCCGGCCGCCGTTCGCGAAGATCGTGACCGGCCGTACGGGTACCCTCGCCGAGCACTGGGCCGACGGGATGACCAGCCACGCGTCCACAGTGGTCAGCGGCTTCCCCAATCTGTTCGTGCTCGACGGACCCAATTCCGCGCTCGGTCACCACTCGGCGTTCGAGGTGATCGAAGCGCAGCTCGACTACGTGCTCGGGGGCCTCGAACACCTGGCCCGGACGCGCCGACCCCTCGAGGTGGCGCCGGAGGCCGAGGCCGCCTACACCGCGCTGGTCGACCGGCTCGCCGCGCGCACGGTATGGACGCGCGGCGGCTGCGCCAGTTGGTATCTCGACGAGGGTTCGGGTCGGCTGACGCTGCTGTGGCCGGAGCGAGCGTCCCTGTTCCGGCGGCTCAACGGCCGATTCGACCCGGAGCCGTTCGAGGTACCCGCACCTCTGCCCGCGTAGCGTCGGACCGGTCGGTACCGAACGGATCGGAGCGCGTATGGCACAACCCGAGATCGGTTTCGTGGCCTCGCTGGAGCAGTTCTCGGCGCGGGAGGCGATCGAGCACTCCGCCGCCGCCACGGCGCACGGCTTCGACGGCGTCGTCGTCGCCGACCGGTTCCAGCCGTGGTTGCCCGCGCACGGCCACGCATCGCACGCCTGGACCGTCGCCGGCGCGCTCGGCGAACGCACTGCCGGGTGGCTGGCGGTGTCCGCCGTCCCCGGCTATCGGACGCACCCCGCCACGGTGGCGCAGGCCGCGATGACGGCCGAGTCGATGTTCCCCGGCCGGCACCGCCTGCTGCTGTCGGCCGGCGACGCGATCGACGAGCATGTGACCGGGCAGTACTGGCCGGAGGCCGCCGAGCGCGCCGAGCGGCTGTTCGAGGCCCACGAGGTGATCCGCAAGCTGTTGGGGACCGTCCGGCGCGGCGGCGACGTGCGGCACGCGGGACCGAACTTCCGCCTGGAGGGCACCCGGTTGTGGGCCGACGGCGAGGCGCCGCCGGTGCAGGTGTGGGCGGGGGGACCGGTCACGGCGCGCCGCGCCGGGCGGGTGGCCGACGGCATCGTGGTGGGCGACGGGGCCGTGGAGCGGCTCGAGCGGTTGCTGGCCGCCGCTCGCGACGGCCGAGCGGAGTCGGGCCGACGGCGGGCAGATGTTCGCGCCGCTGTGCACGTGCAGGTGGCGTGGGCGGAGACCGACGCGGACGCGGCCGAAGGCGCACTACGCGAGTGGCCGATGGCCGGGCTGCGATTCCCGCGGGGCGACATCCGGTCGCCGTTCGACGTGGAGCATCTGGTGCGCGGTGTGTCCGCCGACGAGCTGGTGGCGCGGATGACCGTGTCGGCCGATCCCGATGTGCACCGCGCACGGCTGCAGCGGCTGTTGGACCTGGGGTTCGACACGCTGCACATCCACAACGTCACCCGCGACCAGCGAGGGTGGGTCGAGGTGTTCGGCCGGGAGATCCGGCCTCGGCTCGAGCGGTGACGAGAGTCGCGTGCGTACGGTGAGCTCGGCCGGCCCGGCTCACACGAGTGCGCGCAGCATCTCGATCTGCTTGACCCGGCCGGCGGCGTCCTCGGCGACGGGGACCACGTTGAGCACGGTGGCGCCGGCCTCGGCGAAGGCGGCGATCCGCTCGGCCACAAACGACTTGGGCCCGATCAGCGAGATGCCCCGCGCCAGCGCGTCGGGGACGGCCTTGGTCGCCTCGTCCTTACGGCCCGCGAGGTACAACTCCTGGATCCGGTCGGCCTCGGCGCCGAACCCGTACTGGGTGGCCAGGGCGTGATAGAAGTTCTTCCCCTTGGCACCCATGCCGCCGATGTACAGGGCCAGGTTCGCCTTCACCAGCTCGAGCAGGTGGTCGACGTTCTCACCGATCGCGAGCACCGGGCCGACGTACACGTCGAACTCGCCCAGTCCGGGGTCCCGCGCGGCCGAGCCCTCCGCGAGCGCACCGCCCCATACGTCGTGCGCCTTCTCCGGCAGGTAGAACATCGGCTGCCACCCGTCGGCGATCTCCGCCGCGAGTGCCACGTTCTTCGGGCCGAGGGCTGCGAGGAAGACCGGGATCCGGTCGCGCACAGGGTGATTGATCAGCTTGAGCGCCTTACCCAGGCCGGTGCCCTGCTCGGGCGGCAGCGGCATCGTGTAGTACTTGCCCGCGTACTCGAGCCGCTCGCGCCGCCACACCTTGCGGCAGATCTCGACCACCTCGCGGGTACGCCCGATGGGGGAGTCGTACCGGACGCCGTGGAAGCCCTCGATCACCTGGGGGCCGGACGCGCCGAGGCCCAGGATGAACCGGCCGTCCGAGACGTTGTCCAGGCCGGCCGCGGTCATAGCGGTCAGGGTGGGTGTGCGGGTGAACAACTGGAGGATCCCGGACGCGAGCTGCACCCGCTCCGTACGGGCAGCGAGGTAGCCGAGCGCGCTCACGGCGTCGAAGGAATACGCCTCGGGCACGAAGACGATGTCCAGGCCCGCGCGCTCGAGGTCGGCCACCTCCGCCGCGATCTCCTTGAATCCGCCCGCGTAGTTGATACTCAGTCCGATTCGCACGGAAATCGTCACCTCTCGTCACGCCGTCGTTGCCGCCGAAGACAGCGTCTCACGGGGTGCGATGGGTGCGCCGCCGGGGTGCGCTACCGCTCGGTGCCGGATGTGCCGCGGCGGAACCATTCGAATGCCCGTGCACGTGGCTGCGGGATGCCGTGGAACCACCCCTGCGAATAGGTGCAGCCGATGGACTGGATCCGGTGGTGCAGGTCGAGGTCCTCCACCCCCTCGGCGACGGTGTCGATGCCGAGATCGGTGGCCATCGCCTGGATCGACCCGATCATCACCCGCCTCCGCCGTTCGACATCGTCGTCGCTGCCGCGCAGCGCCATGACGAACGACTTGTCGATCTTGACGATGGTGATGGGGAAGTTGCTCAGGTTCGACAGCGCCGAGTAGCCGACCCCGAAGTCGTCGAGGCTCAGCCGAAGGCCCAGGTCGGCGAGGGTGGAGAGCACCTCGGCGGCGTTCTCGACATCGGCGATCAGAGCCGTCTCGGTCAGCTCGATCCACAGGCTCGAGGCCGGCAGTTCGTGCTTCTCGAGCGCGGCGGCGAATCGGGTCGCAAGGTCGGGATCGCGCAGCTGACGTGCCGACACGTTGATCGATATCGCGACGTCGCCTTCGGACATGCCAGCGCGGAGCTCGGCGACGTCGGCGATCGCCGTGTCGATCACCCAGTGGCCGATGTCGATGATCATCGCCGAGTTCTCGGCGATGTCCATGAAGAACGCCGGCCGGCGCAGGATGCCGTGGTAACGCCACCGCAGCAGCGACTCGAAGGCGACCACGCGGCCCGTCGAGGTCTCGACGATCGGCTGGTAGTGCAGCTCCAGGGTCCCGTCGGTGGCGGCGTGACGCAGCGCGGTCGATACCTCGAGGCGGTGTCGGAGGTCGCCGCGGTAGCGGACGTGCTCGTATTCGCTGAGCAGGTCGTCGCGCACGAACCGGCGGCCCCCCGCCGCTTTGGCCGTCGCTAGACCGCGGTTCGCATGATGCACGAGGTCGGTGGCGTCGAGGGACACGTCGAGGCCGGCCGTCGCGATCCCGACGCTGGCGTCGACGGTCACCGATCCCACCGACATCTCGAACGGCACGGCCAAGGCGTCCACGATGTCCTGCGCGAGCAGGTCGGACTCGTCTCGGTCCAGGAAGGTCGAGATCGCGAACTCGTCCCCGCCGTAGCGGGCGATCAGGGCGTCGTCGGGCGCCGTGCGCTTGAGCCGCTCCGCGGCGGCGCGCAGAAGCTGGTCCGCAACCAGGTGTCCGTACGACCCGTTGACCCACTTGAACTCGTCGAGATCCACGACGAGCACGCTCAGTGTTCCGCGACCGTCCGACTCGGCGAGGCGCTCGTCGAATGCGGTGCGGTTGATCAGGCCCGTGAGCGGGTCGTGGGTCGCTCGATCCTCCAGAGTGGTCTGGAGCTTCTCGATCTCGCGCTCGCGGACGGCGATCGTGGCGACCAGCAGTGCCTCCTGGTCGTCGAGCGCCTGGTCCCGGATGGCGTCCGCGTACCCGGCGAGGACCTGGGCGGACACCTCCCGCCATCGCGCGACGGCGCGCGGAGACCCGGACGGCGCTGCACTCGCCAGCGCGACCACCGCCTCGGGTAGCATCGACGGCATCCGATCGAGCGGTGCATCGGTCAGCAGGCTGCCCACGCCCCGGGCCTGGAACGACGTCCAAGAGTCGTCGCACGCCAATCGGTCGATCTCGTGCAGCAGTCCGGCGAAGGTGGCTGTCGCCACGGCGACCGACACCGGCAGCGCACCGTTCCCGTCGACCGCCGTCGCCCAGTCTCGGGCGACGATCGTGAAATCCTGTGGGGCGCGGGGGATGTACGACGATGTCATCGGCGCTCCTTCCGCGCCACACCGGCGAATCCACCGGTGTGGCCGGGCAGTTCCGGCGAGCCGCCAGGGCTGTCGGGTCGCCACTCGGGCAGCTTGACCAGCCCCGGCTCGAGCACGTCCCAGTCGCCGAACAGCTGCCGCACCTGGTCGCGGCTCCGAAGCGTGAACGGGAAGCCGGCATCGCCGTACAGCCGCTCGATCGATGGTTCGGCGCCGGCGAGGTAGGGCTTGCCCTGGAGCGCGCCCGGGTGCCAGATCGCGAGTTCACTGTTCGGTGCGACTCGCTCCTGGGCCCCGGCGACCGCCCCGAACGCGCGGTCGTCGTCGGTCACGAAGTGCAGGATCCCCAACATCAGAATGCCCACCGGCTGATCCAGATCGAACAGATCGCGTATCGCATCCGCACCGAATACGGCATCGGTATCGGCGATATCGGCGTGGACGACCGCGGTGCGCTGGTCATCGCGCAGGATGTGGGCGGAATGCGCCACTGTTATGGGGTCGATGTCGACATACGCCACCACCGATTCGGGGGCGAGCGACTGCGCCACCTCGTGCACGCTGCCCGCGGTGGGGATACCGGAGCCCAGTTCGAGGAACTGGCGAATACCGGACCGCACGAAATGCCGGACGACGCGGTGTTGGAACGCCCGGTTCTGCTGCACGGTGGACACGATGTCGGGCCAGGAGGCGATCACTTCTCGCGCGGCTGCGCGGTCGACGCCGAAGTTGTGCGATCCGCCGAGGAAGTAGTCGTGCATCCGGGCCCGCACTCGGGACCTCCAGATCGATCCCCAGGGGCAGCGGCCCGGAGCGCACGGAGTAGTCCCCACTCATTGGCTCCAGTCCCCTCCGTCCTCCGCCCGGGGCCGCCTCGCATGGTTAGCATCCCAGCCCCGTCTCGGCCACCGAGGACCGGTGATCGACATGATTCGGTCACAAGATACATGGATTATGACCTGTCGCCGCGCTCGCCGCTCGCGTTACCTCGTGCGCTTGCTGTGAAACAGGTGCGCGTCGCGCACGGTGACGCCCGCGCGCCCGCGCACTGTGACGCCCGCGCGCCCGCGCGCCTTGACACCCGCGCGCCCGCGCGCGAAGACTCGCCGCGTGGACACCGTCATCGTCAAGACCCGATCGGGAGAGCTCCAGGGCGCGAGTGAGGACGGGGTGAGCCGATTCCTCGGTGTGCCGTACGCCGCGCCGCCGTCGGAGACCGGCTGGCTACTGCCGCCGGCGCCGGTTCGGCCGTGGGCCGGGATTCGCGACGCCCTCGATTTCGGCCCCACGGTGCCGAAGAACCCGTTCCCGTGGCCGTCGCGGGAGTTGCTCGCCGAGCCCGACCGGCCCGGCGACGACTGTCTGAACCTCAATGTCTGGACCCCCGGGATCGACGGCTCGGCGCCGGTGTTCGTGTGGATTCACGGCGGCGCGTTCCGCAACGGATCGTCGATGGTGCCGCAGTACGACGGGACCGCGTTCGCCCGCGACGGCGTGGTGTGCGTGACCATCAATTACCGGCTCGGGCTCTTCGGTTTCCTCGACACCGGCGACGGACACACCAACGTCGGCCTACGCGACCAGCTTTCGGCCCTCACCTGGGTGCGGGACAACATCGCCGCGTTCGGCGGCGACCCGGAGCGGGTCACCATCGGCGGTGAGTCCGCGGGCGGTATGAGTGTGGGTGCCCTGCTCGCCTCCCCGCTCTCCGCCGGGCTGTTTCGCGGTGCGATCATGCAGTCGGGAGCAGGCCACCACGCCGTCTCGCCGCGAGCGGCCCAGGCCGTGACCGCGTTCCTCGCGGAGACGTTGGGCATCGAGCCGACCCGCGCGGCCTTCGCGGCGGTTCCGCGCGCCGAACTGCTCGCGGCGCAGGAGAAGGTGGGCCTGGCGGTACAGCTCGAGCCCGACCCGCAGAAGTGGGGCGAGATCGCGGCGAACACCATGCCGTTCGAGCCGGTGATCGGCGATGACATGGTGCCGGTGCTGCCCTTCGGTGCGATCCGCGCAGGGGCCGGCGCTGGAGTGTCGGTACTGGCCGGTTCCAACGCGGACGAGATGCTCTTCTTCCTGGCACCCACCGGCATCGTCGCAGGAGTGGACCAGGCGGGCTACGAGGCCGTCGCGGGCGCGGTGACGCGCTACGACTTCGCGGACCCCGCCGCGGTGGTCGAGGCGTACAAGGGCGGCCGCAACGACAGCCCGGGCAAGGTGATGGCGGCGGTGGCCGCCGACTGGTTCTTCGGCATCCCCGCGGTGCGGGTCGCGGAGGCGCGCGACGCGAACGTACAGCTCGCGGGCGCCGACGGCGCTGCACCGACGTACGTCTACCAATTCGCCTGGTCGTCGAGCGCCCGCGACGGAATCCTCGGCTCGTGCCACGCGCTCGAGATCGGATTCGTCTTCGACACGCTCGACGCCGAGGGGACGGAGAACCTGACCGGGCCGGGCGCACCGCAGGCGCTGGCCGACGAGATGCACAGCGCCTGGGTGCGTTTCATCGTCGACGGCGACCCGGGCTGGGCGCCGTACACCCCCGACGATCGGGTGGTACGGGTCTTCGACACCGAGTCGGAGACCGTCATCGACCCGCGGCCCGAGCAGCGGTTGCTCTGGGAAGGTGTGCGCTAGGGCTTGCCGGACGGGTATGGGTCGGCAGATACGCGCTCGCTAGGCTTCGCCCACTCGCCTAACGGCTCGCAGGCTGCAGAATCGCTCGCGCGTATCTGCCGACCCACACCCGACTCAGCACAGCTGCAGCACGTCAGTAATTCGCGGAACGGATATGGCCCGGGTTGTACCAGCCGGTGCGCCGGACCTCGGAGTGCTGCAACACCGCCGGCACGGCAGGTGTCCACG
>CAJCHX010000731.1 GCA_903970215.1 Acidobacteriaceae bacterium | reverse complement strand
GACGGCGGGCCGGCCGCGAACGCGCCGGCAGGGGTCGCCTGGAAAGTAATCATCCCGGCCGTTCTACCACTCACCGAAAATTTAATCCAACCTGTGTAACGATCCGTGGTCGACCACCGATCCACCTTGTGACAGCATTCCGCCGGTCCGGTGTCGGACGAATCGACAGATGGAGAATTTGCGATGCCCAAGGTTCCTGAGCCGACGCCGCAAGAGGTCCGCGACTTCCTGAGCCCCATCTCGCATTGGGCGCACCTGAAGGCGAATGCCGAAGACCAGTACCGCAAGACCATCCTGGCGGCCTACGCCGCACGGATCCCGATCGTGCACATCGCGCGGTACACCGGCACCTCACCGCAGGCGGTCAAGAAGGTGATCGACCGGCAGAACGACAAGTCTTCCGGCGACGCCCACCCCTACCGATCGGTCGGACGCCCCGGATACCTGCCGTCCGCAGTGCCGCAACGGTCGATCCGCGCGGTCTGATCCAGCGCACGGTCGGGGCCGGCGGATCCTGGTCCTTCGCAGGCTTCTGTCAGTCGATCTCGAGCTTCGACCGGCAGATTCGAGCACGTGGATAACTTTACGACCGGAGGGATCTCCCTACTGTCGGGCTGGCTGCCCGTCACCATCTTCGTTGTCGCCGCCGTCGTCATGGTGCTGGCGCTGGTTCGACGACGAGTCCGTTGGTACATGATCGCGCTGCCGATCTGCGCCATCGTCGGAGTCGGATGCGCGCTCGCCGCCCGCATGTACATGAACTCGGAGGGACTGGCCGGCGACCCGGCACCCTTCTGGCTGTGGTTGTGGATCGGTGCCGCCGGTGCCGCTTTCGCCGCCTGGTTGTGGCGATTGCGGCACGGCGGATGGGTGGGCCGGACGGTCCCGTTGATCGCGGTGGTGTGCTCCCTGCTGGCGGCGCTGCTGGTAGTCAACCAGTGGGTCGGCTACTACCGGACAGTCCAGGTCGCGTGGGCCTCGATCACCGCCGGACCGCTGCCCAATCAGGTGGATCAAGACCAACTCGCGTCTATGCGCAACACCGACCAGACCGTCGGGCACGTGGTTCCCGTGACCATCCCGGACACCGCCAGTGGTTTCACACACCGCACCGAGTACGTGTACCTGCCGCCGGCATGGTTCAAGGGTGCGACGCCGCCAGCTCTCCCGGCCGTGGAGATGATCGCGGGGGAGTTCAACACCCCCGCCGACTGGATCCGGCTGGGCAACGCCACCGCTACGGCCGACGCCTACGCGAAGGCACACAATGGGGTGTCGCCGGTGCTGGTGTTCGTCGACTCGGGTGGCAGTTTCAACAACGACACCGAGTGCGTGGACGGCCCGCGTGGCAACGCCGCCTCGCACCTGACCAAGGACGTGCGGCCGTACGTGATCCAGAACTTCGGCGTCGAGTCGGCGGCGTCCGACTGGGGCATCATCGGTTGGTCGATGGGCGGTACCTGCGCCATGGATCTGACCGTCACCCATCCCGATCTGTTCAGCAGCTTCGTCGACATCGGTGGCGATATGGGTCCCAACGCGGGCACCAAGGCGCAGACGATCGACCGGCTGTTCGGCGGTAACGCAGCGCAGTGGAACGCCTACGATCCCACCACGGTCATGCAGAAGCACGGTGCCTATACCGGCATCTCGGGTGTGTTCGTGGATGCCGACGGGACCCGCTTCCGCGCCAAAGACATCCAGAAGTGGATGAAGTCGCACGGTGGGTGGCACCGCGAGCAGCCGCAGAACCAGGCCCCCGCGGGCTTCGGCGGCAACGGCGGCGAGGACTACATGGATCCGCTCGAGAAGGGCAGCTCGCAGAAGCTGTGCACGACCATGAAGACCGTGAACATCAACTGCACCATCAAGTCGGTGGGTGACGGTCACACATGGCAGTCCGCGACGTCGGCGCTGAATGTCGCGTTCCCGATGATCAGTGCCGCCGTCGGTGCGACGGGTGGTGCTCCTGCGGCCGCTACGGCAGCCCCGGTAGCGCCTGCGGCACCCGCGTCCGCTTCTGCGGTTGCCGCGGCTCCGGTCACCCCCGAGGCACAGGCGGCCGACAAAGCCGCAGTCAGTCCTGCTTCGGGGGGGTGAGCGTGTCGATGACCACGAGCGCGATGGTCTTCATGCTGGTCCGGCGGTCCATCGCGGTCCGCTGGATCCAGCGGAAGGCCTGCGGCTCTGTCATCCCCTGACGCTCCATCAGGATGCCCTTCGCCCGGTCGACGAGCTTGCGCGTCTCGAGGCGTTCGGTGAGGTCGGAGACCTCGCGCTCGAGTGCTGCGAGCTCGCCGTACCGGCTCACGGCGATCTCGATGGCGGGCACGAGGTCGGCTTTGGTGAACGGCTTGACCAGGTACGCCATCGCGCCGGCCTCGCGGGCCTTCTCGACGAACTCACGCTGGCTGAATGCGGTCAGCATCACCACGGGTGCGATCCGCTCGCGGGCGATCTCCGTGGCCGCGTCGAGGCCGTTGCGCACCGGCATCTTGACATCCATGATCACCAGGTCGGGCCGCAGTTCGACCGCCCGCTCGACTGCCACCTGGCCGTTCTCGGCCTCGCCCACCACGTCGTAGCCCTCCTCGCGGAGCATCTCCACCAGGTCGAGCCGGATGATCGCCTCGTCCTCCGCAACGAGGACGCGCCGCGCCGGGACGTCTTTCAGGTCAGCCATCGGATCCTCTCGGTCTGTGCCTGACAGCACACGGAAACCCTACCGGCCGCGGTCGGCGGACCGCCATGTCCGACCGGTACTCTTCTCGGCGGCAAGGACTGTGACCAGTTTGTGGGAGGCGATGTGATCGACGGCATCCGGGAACGGGCGACCACCCTGTGGGCGTTGACGGTCGGCGGTGGCATCCGCCCCGAGCGGCGGACGCCGCACGTGCAGGTCGGGGACGGTCCGCATCGCGCTCTGCTGCGGTTCGCCGACGACGAGGCGCTGGCCGCCGCCCGGAACGCCGGTGGGACCCCGGTGCTGCTGGTCCCACCGATCGCGGCCCCCGCGACCTGCTACGACCTGTCCGAGGAGTACTCGTTGGTGCGGCACTTCGCCGACACCGGCCGAGTGCCGTATGTCGTCGACTTCGGCGAGATCGGCTTCGGCGACCGGCACATGGGCCTCGAGGATTTCGCGCTCGACATCATCCCCCAGGCCATCAGCCGCGCCGTCGCCGACTTCTACGGGAGTGCCGACGGTGGCGAGGTCGATCTGGTGGCCTGGAGCCTCGGTGGCACGCTGTCGCTGCTCACAGCCGCCGCTACGCACCTTCCGATCCGGTCGATCACAGCGATCGCCACGCCGCTCGACTACGGGGCGCTGCCCGGATATCCGCTCGCCATAGCGCTCAACCGGCCCACCGGCGGAGTCTTGCCGTCGGCGGTCTTCGGTGCCCTCGGCGGCATCCCGGCGCCGGTGGTGCAGGTCGCGTACCGCGCGACGTCGTGGCAGCGGGAGTTGAAGAAGCCTCTGTTCATTCTGGAGAACCTGCACGACACCGAGACGCTCGCGCGGATGGAGGTGATCAACCGGTTCCAGCGCAGGTTCCCCGGCTACCCGGGCCGGCTGGTCCAGCAGCTGTGGGAGCGCCTGATCTACCGCGCCGAGCTGGCGAACGGGCTGATCCGGCTGGGGGACAACGCGATCGACCTCCGGTCCATCGACGTCCCGGTTCAGCTGTTCGGCAGCCATCGCGACGCGCTCTGCTCGTGGGCCGCCGCTCGGCACGGCGTCGACCTGCTCAGCGGTGCGCCGCGGGTCGAGTTCGCCACCGTCGAGTCCAGCCACCTCGGCCTGATCGCCGGACCCGACGCAGTGCGTGAGACCTGGCCGATCATCGACGGGTTCCTCGACTCGGTGGGGTCCGTGGAACCGCCTGTCTAGCAATGACTAGACTTCTCTAGTCTGGCACCGCGGCGATCCCGCGGGCCGACCTGGCCCCCGTAGCCCAATTGGCAGAGGCAACGGATTCAAAACCCGTCCAGTGTGAGTTCGAGTCTCACCGGGGGCACAGAAATCCTAGGTCAGAGGGTATTTTTACCCGCTAATCCGTCCCGTGAGCGAATTCGTGGGACGTACGTGGGACGACGGCAAGCGGGCTTTTGGACCTCTCAGACCGAGAGGACACGCCCCATGCAACGCAAATTCGCCACCTACCTGGCAGCCCTGACCCTCGTGATCGTCGCGTGGTCGGGGCTGTTCGTCGTTCTGCTGACCATCGTCTCGGTGGTGCCGGCATGAGAAGGATCACGGACTCCACCGTCATCGTGTCGTTCACGTACACCTCGGACGGTGTGACGGCCGACAACATCGCTCGCCAGCTTGCCGACCAGCTCGCACATGCTCACGGGTACATCGACGCCGGGGGACTGAAGCGGATCGACGTCCAAGAGCTCGACGTTGGCGTGACCAAGCTCGGTACGTGGACGTACATCCTGCCGACTCAGCGCAGTGAGGCCTATCTTGTGGCGACGCTGACGGATCGCGCCGACGAGAACGGTCTGGAGCTGGTCACGATGCCGGGACGTCTCTACGTGAGGCTGCGATCGAGCGGGTGACGCGGTGAGCGACGTACCGACCATCAACGGGGACGACTTCATCGAGATTGTGGGTGACGTGTTGCTCGAAACGGCCGACATGGATCCGTCCTGCAAGGTGTACGCGCTGGCCTTCATCGGGACTGCTGCACGGATAGGTGACAGTTTGACCTGCCCCACTGTTCGGGTTCCAGTTGCGTTGGCTAACCGGCAGCGGTGACGTGGGTGTCCCCCGAGGATAGTTCGTACTCGATGGGCGTGCGGTAGCCGAGCGCGGAGTGGCGCCGCTGACGATTGTGGAAGATCT
>CAJCHX010000730.1 GCA_903970215.1 Acidobacteriaceae bacterium | reverse complement strand
GGTGACGCCGGTCAGCGGCTCGTCGGTGCGTGCGGTCGTGAGGGTGAGGGCGCCCGCCACGTCGGCGGCGGCGGCGTCCCGACTCGTGAGGGGATGGATGTTCCAGCGATGCTCGACCGTGGCGAGGATCGAGGTGTGGTCGAGGGGGGTCGCGCTGTCCGGCACGCGGAAGACCGTCCCAGCTGCGATCAACGGCGACACCAAGACGGTGGGGACCCGGGGCCCGAAGCGGGTGAAGTCGAATCCGAACTCGCCGCTGCTGGCGTCCGGCGGCGTGGCGCCCCACGGCGGACTCACGTGGTCGTAGCAGCCGCCGTGCTCGTCGTAGGTGATGATGAGCAGAGTCTGGGCCCACGCAGGGCCCGACCGGACAGCGGTGTACGTGTCGAGCAGTAGCTGTTCTCCGAGGGCGACGTCGTAGTTCGGGTGCTGGCTGTTGCCGGTGGAGCTCCACGACGGCTCCAGCAGTGCGTAGGCGGGCAGAGTGCCTGCGGCGCAGTCGGATTGGAAATCCGCGAACTTGCCGAAGTGGTTCGCGGTCGCTGATTGGGTGTCCGGGAAGTCAAGCTTGGTGAGCGGTGCCTGCGTGTAGCCGTAGATCTTCCACGCGACGTCGCTGTCGGTGAGCGCGCCGAAGATGCTGGGGGCGGTATAGGCCTTGGTCTTGTCGTCCATCCGCCCCTGGCTGGTCCCAGCAGACAGGAAGGCCCGGTTGGGCACCGTCATGGTGGGCACGCTGCCGAACCAGCGGTCGCACACTGCATATCCTTTCGCCAGTGCGTGCAGGACCGGGAGTGTCTGCTCGGTGTGACAACCCATGATCATCTCGGGGGTCGTGCCCGGCACCACGTACCAGTTCTTCTGCTGGTTCTCGGCGATCGCGGCCGCGTAATCGGTGACGAAGCCGGTCATCGGCGCGACGGCGCCGGACGCTGGAGCAGCGGTGGTGCCGTACAGCTGATTGTTGGTCGCGGCATAGCCTTCGCCGGGGTCCGCACCCGGCATGAAGTACGCGTTCGGTGTCTGCGGTGTGATGGGGTAGACGGTGATCTGGTTGCCGGAGCCGTCGGGGCAGGACTCCTTTCCGGTGAGGCCGTCGTACGGGTGCCCCGCAGGTGAGGTGTTGCCTGCGTCGGCGTAGAGGTATCCGAGCATGTGGTCGAGGGAGCGGTTCTCGAGCATCAGCACCACGATGTGGTCGATGCTCTGCAGAGGCGATTCGGTAGGGGTGCCGCGGGGATGCATCGGTGTCCTCCATCAGGAGTCGTCGGCGGTGTGTCGTATGCATACTGGCGCTATGAATCCAAGAGTAGTGACGCTCGCTGGAAGCACGCGCCCATCCGTCGGTTCGGTCGTCGGGAATGTGCCCGGCGACAGCATTGCGCAAGTCACCGTGGTTCTGCGACGAGCGCGGCCGATGCCCGAATCGGCGCCTCGTTTCCTGCCCGAATACGGAGCGGCCGCCGACGATGTCACCGCGGTCGTCGAGTCGCTCACCGCAGCCGGCCTCGCGGTGATCGGGTTGCACGCAGCGTCGCGCCGGATCCGGATCGAGGGAACCGTCGCCGACCTGTGCGCCTACTTCCACACCGAGTTGCACAGGGCCGTACACCCGGACGGACACGTCCAGCAGCGGATG
>CAJCHX010000729.1 GCA_903970215.1 Acidobacteriaceae bacterium | reverse complement strand
TTCTGACCACGCGTAGCGAAACCCGCCGGCAATGCCGTGGGTACTCGAGGTCGGGCGACGAGCCGACCAATGGCGCAGTGGACTGGCGCCCCAGGCACTCCGAGCGCGATGGCCACGCCCGCGCAGACAAGGCCCTCTGCCGCGTGAGCACGGGCTTCGCCAAGCAGACTCCGCTGGGCGCGGTCGGCGCTATCTTGGGAGGGGTGGTGGCGGTGTCACATGGTTCCACTGTGCGCCCGAGCGCAACGGTCGGGAAGCTGCACGGCCTGTTCGTCGATCGCAAGATCGACGCAGATACGTTGCATGGCAGTGCGCTGCGCGGACTGATCGCCGACAGCTGGGAGCGCAGTCTCGCCGTCGGCGTCGACCCCGACGGCGAGGCGCCTGCGGCGACCCTCGCGCTCCAGACTCTCCGCGCACAGCACCCCCTCGCTCGGGTCATGCCGACAATCCGGCGGCTGCTGGCTGACGAGGCCGCGGAATCGTCGGGGGTGATGGTTGCTGTCGGGTCGGTCGACGGAACGTTGCTGTGGGTCGAGGGCGACAGCGTGACACTACGTCGCGCTGAAGCTATGAACTTCGCTCCCGGAGCAGTGTGGAGCGAGAGCGCCACCGGCACCAACGCACCCGGCACAGCCATTGCTCTCGACCGGGAGGTCCAGATCCGCGGCACCGAGCATTTCGCAAGAGCCGCACATCGGTGGAGCTGCACCGCTGTGCCGATCCACGATCCGACCACTCGCCGGCCGATCGGCGTGCTGGATGTGACCGGCGGCATCGAGGTCGCGACACCGCAAACGCTAGCCCTGTTGCGGGCCACGGCGATGGCGGTCGAGGGCCAGCTCGCCGTCATCCGGCTCACGGAAGGCGCCCGGCCCGAGCCGTACCCCGACGCAGGCCTGCACGTACTCGGATCGGGCCGTCCCACATGGGTCACCCACCCCGACGGCGGCGCTGCACACGCCATCTCGCTCACCGGTCGGCACGCCGACGTGCTGGTGCTGCTGGCGCGTCACCCCGAGGGCCTCTCCGCCGATCACCTCGCGCTGCTGCTCGACGAGGGCGACCTCGATGTCGTGACGGTCCGGGCGGAGATGTCCCGGCTGCGCAAGGCGATCGGCGCTCCATATCTCGGATCGCGTCCGTACCGCTTGTTGCAACCCGTCGACATCGACGCCGACGGCGTGGTGGCCGCTGTCCGCGCGGGTGACGTCGCCGCCGCCCTCGATCGGTACCCCGGACCGATGCTGCCGAACTCGGTGGCGCCGGGCGTCGCGCGGCTACGCGCCGAACTCTCCGAAAGTCTGCGCTCCGCAGTGTTCAACAGCCGTGACCTGGGGCTTCTACGCCGATGGCTGGAGCTTCCCGACGGTCGCGACGACCGCGAGGGTTGGCTGATCCTGCGGCGTCACGGAACCCCGAGCGGCCGCGCCGAGGCGGGCGGCCATCTCGCCGGGCTGGAGCTGGACCTCGCCTGACCGCCGAGCGGTCGATGCAACTGTGATGCAACTCTCATCGACATAGCGTGAGTGACACACCACTCAGGTGGCCACCGATGGAGGACAGCCATGACCGTTTATGCACGCCCAGGCGCCGAGGGCGCCGTAATGACCTTCAAGTCGCGCTACGACAACATCATCGGCGGCAAAGAGGTACCCCCGGTCAAGGGTCGGTACTTCGAGAACCCGACCCCGATCACCGGGCAGGTGTTCTGCGAGGTGGCCCGGTCGACGGCCGAGGACATCGACCTCGCGCTCGATGCCGCGCACGCCGCCGCCCCGGGCTGGGGAAAGACGTCGCCGGCTGCCCGCGCGCTGGTCCTCAACCGGATGGCCGACCGGATCGAGGAGAACCTCGAGGCGATCGCGCTCGCCGAATCGTGGGAGAACGGCAAGCCGATCCGCGAGACGCTCAACGCGGACATCCCGCTCGCCGTCGATCACCTCCGCTACTTCGCGGGTGCGTTGCGCGCCCAGGAGGGCAGCCTCTCCCAGATCGACGAGGACACCGTCGCTTATCACTTCCACGAACCGCTCGGCGTGGTAGGCCAGATCATCCCGTGGAACTTCCCCATTCTCATGGCGATCTGGAAGTTGGCGCCCGCGCTCGCCGCCGGAAACGCCGTGGTCCTCAAGCCGGCGGAGCAGACTCCCGTCTCGGTGATGTACCTGTGGTCACTACTCGAGGACCTGATCCCGCCGGGCGTGGTGAACATCGTCAACGGATTCGGCGCCGAGGCCGGCAAACCGCTGGCATCCAGCCCGCGGATCGCCAAGATCGCGTTCACCGGCGAGACCACCACGGGACGCTTGATCATGCAGTACGCATCGCAGAACCTGATCCCGGTGAGCCTCGAACTGGGCGGCAAGTCGCCCAACGTGTTCTTCAAGGACGTGCTGTCGGACAACGACGACTTCCAAGACAAGGCACTCGAGGGGTTCACGATGTTCGCCCTGAATCAGGGTGAGGTCTGCACCTGTCCGTCCCGCGCGCTGATCGAGGAGTCGATCTACGACGAGTTCTTGTCACTGGCCGCGATCCGCACCAAGGCGGTGCGCCAGGGCGACCCGCTCGACACCGAGACGATGATCGGCGCGCAGGCGTCCAACGATCAATTGGAGAAGATCCAGTCATACGTGGAGATCGGTAAGGCCGAGGGCGCTCAGATCATCACCGGCGGCGAACGCGCCGATCTCGGCGGCGACCTGTCCGGCGGCTACTACATGCAGCCGACCATCTTCACCGGGCACAACGGTATGCGGATCTTCCAGGAGGAGATCTTCGGTCCCGTGGTCTCGGTGACCTCGTTCAAGAACTACGACGACGCCATCCGACTCGCCAACGACACCCTCTACGGTCTGGGCGCCGGCGTGTGGTCCCGCAACGGAGACGTCGCGTACCGCGCCGGACGGGACATCAAGGCCGGCCGCGTATGGACCAACACCTACCACCAGTACCCGGCGCACGCCGCGTTCGGCGGCTACAAGCAGTCGGGAATCGGCCGCGAGAACCACCTGATGATGCTCGATCACTACCAGCAGACCAAGAACCTCCTGGTCTCGTACGCCACCAAGGCACAGGGATTCTTCTGATCCCGCGGACCTCTCTCCGCGCGGCGGTCGCCACCGCCTGACCGCCCCGCGTCACGATCGCCCCGCGTCACGATCGCCCCGCCCACCGGCGGGGCGCTCGTGGTAGCGGTGGCAGGATCGACGGTATGAGCACGCAGTGGCCCGCCACGGCCGAGGCGTTGATGCGGTCGCGCTACGCGGCCTTCGCTTCCGGCGACGTCTCCTGGCTGCTCGCGACCTGGCACCCGTCCACCCGGCCATCCACGTTGGATCTGACGGACAACCCGACGTGGCGTGCGCTCCAGATCCTGGACACCGTTGCGGGAGGCGAAGACGACGACGCGGGCGAGGTCGAGTTCCGCGCGTCGTACCGGTCCGGCGGACGACACGGAATCATGCACGAGCGCTCGCGCTTCGTTCGCGAGGGTGGGCGCTGGTTCTATGTCGACGGGGACCTGCTGGACCAGACGACGCCTCAACCGCGGAACGCTCGCACCATCTGAGCGTTGTTTCCGAGAAGTCGATCGTTGTTCACCATGATGGAGGCGCTCAAGGCGTCGCGGACCATGCGCCCCAGGCTGAGTTCATCATTGTTGCGGTATCCGGCGATACCGCAGATGTTCAGCGATTTGATCAGGAGATCGGTCACGAGGGTCGCCGCTGAAACCTTGAGGTTGTTCATCATGAGCACAAAACTCGTGCTCGTGAGGTGCTCATGATCGTCGGCGCAGCGCTCGTACTCCGAGGCACAGTGCGCAACGAGGGATACGAACTGCTGATGCTGGGCCAGCAATTCCGCCAGACGAAGCGCGGATGGTGGAGTCTGGCTGGGACTCTTGCGCGCTGCGCGGCGCACCGCAAGCGCGGCCTTTGCTATCGCGCCATCGGCGATGCCCAGCCATACCGAGGCGAACAGGATGTGCGTCACCGGGAGCGTTGTGGTTGACGAGAGAATTCCGTAGTCATCGAGAATGTCCTCGACCGGACCGCGAGCATTGAGCATGAATCCGGGACTGCATGTGCCGCGGAGTCCGAGAACATCCCATTCCGACGTCTGTTCGAGTTCGAGGGCATTCTTCCGACACACCACCAGCACCTGGTCGTGCTGAGCGGCGTCTTCATCCCGGCGTGCGGTCACCAGGATCGCATCGGCGTATTGCGCATAGGAGATCACCGGTGCGTTTTTGGTCAGGGTGAAATGGTCGCCGTCCCGGTGGACCGCACACGTGCTGGCGAGCGGGTCGCCGCCTAGACCGACCTCCGATGTCGATGACGCCAACAGCAGCTGGTGTGCCACACACTCATCGACCAAGGATCGCAGGCGCTCCGACGTCCCACGCCGGTCGATGCTCATCAGCTGCCCGTGGTGCATCGCAAAAATTGCCCCGGTCGATGAGCAGCAGCTTCCTAGCTTTCGGGCGATTCGCGACAGTTCACTCAGGGAGATTCCGAGGCCGCCCGCAGTCTCGGCGACCGAGCAGGACAACAGGCCATTCGCTTTGAGCGCATTGATCGCCTCCAGGGGGAACCGGCTGTCTGCGTCGACCTCGTCGGCATGTGCGCGTGCCACAGCCGCGACGGCTGCGACGGCCGACCAATCGAGGGCGGGACGCGGCGCTTCTGATGTCGCAGTACATTCTCGGGTCACAGCCCCTGATGGTACGGCGGACCACACTCCTATTACACGACTGACGTCGCTATCCTGCGCCGGAGATCTCGACGGGGAAGTCTTTCGCGGCCGCGGCCCCCGCGCCCACATCAATTCGACGGCGTTTTCGGCAATTCCTGCGCCCACTCTCACACCTCCGTATATGCCACCTTCAGCGCCGCATACGTCGATCGGGCCCGAGCATCGCGCGTCAGGAGCCTGCGGCCGTGATGCCGTGCAGTAGCCCCGACCAGAGCGTCATACGCCGCGCCCCCGCGGATACCTGCGACCGAGAGCGAATCGACCAATTCGCGGTGCTCCTCTGCCGGCAACCCGATCACGGGCAGACCGATACCAGCGACCAACGTGCCAGCGTCCCCGGGCGAGAACCGATGCGGTGCCGGCAGCCGCGTGAGCACGCTGAACGTCTCCAGAATCACGTGCCCCGGCACAGCGACATCCTGCTCGAGCAGGACACTACGCGCCGACCTGTGACCCGGATGCCACGCCGCAAGCGCTGGAAGTAGCACGCTGGTGTCGCATGCCGCGCCGTTCACCGCCGCGTTGCTTCCAGCGTCTCCCTCACCAATCGATCGGTGAGGGGCGGAACCCCGTCGCGTGGCACAGCGCGCGGCAACCGGCCATCGTTCTCGATCACCACATCGATCGGCGCGAGTTCGATCTCGATCCGGCCATCCGTGAACACCACGTCGATCTGCCTTCCTGCTTCAAGCCCCATCGCGTCACGTACCGGCTTCGGGATCACCAGGCGACCCGCTGAGTCGATGGTAGTTCTCATGCCATTTTTCTACCATCGATTCGCTAGGGGCGCCACCCGCTCGGCCTCGTCGGTCCAACGATCCAGTCCCAGGCGCCAAAGACCGCGCCCACCTGCCGTTTTGTGCGCGGACACCGGTGTTGTGTAAGCTTTCGATCCGGCGGTTGCGCAGGTGCCCCAGACCGGAGCGCTCGCGGATCGCGCCCGATGGAGGCGTGCCAGAGCGGCCGAATGGGACTCACTGCTAATGAGTTGTCCGGCTAAAACCGGACCGGAGGTTCAAATCCTCTCGCCTCCGCCACCCGGCCTCGGTCGGGACAACTGAAAATGGGTACGCGCCCGTAGCTCAGTGGATAGAGCATCTGACTACGGATCAGAAGGTCAGGGGTTCGAATCCCTTCGGGCGCACAACAACGGAACACCCTCGCCACCAGCGGAAACGCGGCGGGGGTGTTCTTGTGTGCGGTTCGCTCGCGATCACCGATCCGGCCCATGTGACGGCGATATGACAGCGGCCCGCGCCGAGACCTACGCCGATCGTTCCGCCGCAGCTGCATCCAGCGCAGCCGCCGCTGCCAGCGCCACCTCAGGCGACAGGTGCGAGTAGATGTCCACCGTGGTCCCGACTCCGCGATTGACGCAGCGCCTTGGAGACCGCCGCCATCGGCACGCCCGCGGCAATCATCTGCGACGCGGCGAGGTGCAGGCAGTCGTGCAGCCGCACCCTCCGCAGGCCCGCATCGTCGCTCAGTGCATGGAACCTGCGCAGGACGAACTCAGGCCGGAGCATCGAACCGTCCTCACGTGTGAACACGAGGTCGTCGTCCTAGGACCTATCCGCATGACGAGGCGATCGCCGTCGCGCGGTCCTCGCGCATGGACATCAACCCGCGCAATAGGATCGCCGAACTCGTCCCGGTCGACACCACACCGGAGCCGAAGAACCCCGCGCCAAGCCTGCCGACGTCAGCCCAGCCGCGCGCCGCCGCCCAGATGGAATTCGCATTTGTCGACGACGACGAACTCCGCGAGGCGCTCGAGAACCCGAACTTCACGGCGTGGCGCGTGTTCCTCAACCCCGAGCAGTGCGCCCTGACCACCCGGACTTTCACCGGTTCCGCCCGGATCACGGGCGGTGCGGGCACCGGCAAGACCGTGGTGCTGAGTTCACCGCGCGCGAGAGCTCTGGCGGCGAGACCCGAAGGCCCGCGTCGTGTTGACCACGTTCAACCGGACGCTTGCCGAGAGCCTGAAGGATCAACTCCAGATGCTCGAACCGAAGATCGTCCTCGCCACGGATCTCGGCGAGACCGGCGTGTACGTCGCCGGCGTCGATCAGATCGTGAACCAAGTGGTGACCCGCGCCGGCGACCTTGGGGGCAGGGATGGGAATCCGGGCTCCGTCGCCGCGGTACTCGGGCCCCGCACCGCCGAGATCCGCCGCACCCGCCCCGGACGGTGGCAGGCGGCCGATCAGGCTCGTCGAGGGTAGCGCCGAGTCGACCGGCGCCGCGCGGGCGCGCATCGACGCCCTGATCACCGTGCTGTTGTCGAAGTGCGGCTGAGAGACAGCTGCGTGCACAACCTTGAAATCGCTCCAACCAATTTCAAGGTTATCGAGATAACCTTGAAATTGCATCTGTGTAGTTCAAGGCAGAACAGGACCAAATGGACACCGCTAAGCTCACGAACAGCCCCGTCGGCCACCTGACGACCGTATCTGGGCATGACCAACGGTTCAATGAGCCGTTCGAGGTTCAAGCGTTCGTGCCCAACGACCTCCCGGAGAGGGTACTGCTGGCCCCCGATACATACAACGTTGTGATTGAAGCGACCGGAGCGCTGGCCCGAGCCGATCAAGCAGCGTCGAGGCTCCCGAACCCCATCCTGCTTGCACGCCCGGCGACCCGGCGCGAAGCCGTCAGCACGTCGGCACTTGAGGGCACTTACGCGGCCCTGTCCGACGTGTTCGAAGCTGACTTCCTCGAAGCCGACCAGATCAGCGCCAGCGTGAGCGAGGTTCGCAATTACGTCGTGGCCGCCGAACGCGCTTACGCGTTGCTGGAGGCAGGCCACCCGATCTCGGTCCGCCTCCTGGAAGACTTACAACGCCAGCTACTCGAAGGCACCCCGAGTGACTCGCCGCACGCTGGAAGCGTCCGGCAGACGCAGGTGTTCATCGGGGTCGGAGGGCGTCGGGTCGACGCAGCGCGATTCATACCACCGCCTGCAGACCACCGACTCCTCGAGGGACTCCAAGCATGGGAGAAGTGGCTGCGATCGTCTGATCCCGGGTTGCCCCTTCTGGTTCGAGCCGCCATGGGGCACTACCAGTTCGAGACACTTCACCCGTTCCACGATGGGAACGGTCGGCTCGGGCGCCTCGTCATCGCACTTCAACTGATCGCGTCGGGAGACCTCCGGTTTCCGGTGATGAACGTTTCACCGTGGTTGGAGCAGAACCGTTCTGAGTATCAAGACGGTCTGCTTCGTGTGTCTCAGACCGGCGAATGGGACCCGTGGGTGTGCTTCATCGCGGCCGCGATCCACGCTGAGGCCCTCGAGGTAGTCGCGCGCGTCGACAAGCTGCTCGACCTTCGTGAGAAGTTCCAAGCCACTTTGCGGGCGGACAGGGTTAAGGGCGTCGCCCTGCCCATCGCCGAAGACCTCATCGGATACCCGATGATCACTGCTACGACGGCGAAGGACATGCACGGCGTGTCGTACCAGGCTGCCAACAACGCCATCGCAAAGCTAGTCGAGCTAGGCATTCTGCGGCAACGGTCAGAGGGGCGCTATGACCGAATATTCCAGAGCGACGACGTCTTGCGGGCGTTGGAGTACTGAGCCATACACTGTTCTCCGAGTCGGTTCCGGTCTCTGCCTCGACGCCCAGCGCCGCAAGATCCAAAAACTCGCCGCCAACCGCGGCCTGACGATTGTCGCGTGGGACCAGAACGCTGATGTCTCCGTTGGGACCGCGCCCGCTGAGCGGCCCGCCAAGACCGTCGCCTCGCCGGCAGGCAGGCAGACGCCGCCTCGCCGGCCGGCAGGCCGCTGCCCTCGTCGCCGCCAGGCTCGACATCCTCTCCGCTCCACCGACGACCTCCTCGCCTTATACCGGGTCGCCGGGCGGGGCAGTGCCGGGACGTGCTCACCGGCGACTTCGTGCTCGACACCACCGCCCCGGCCGGACGGTGGCGCTGACGCCGCTAACTGCCAGCGACGTTCTAGTCTCGAACACGGGACTGCTGCACCGATAGGTGCCATCTTGACCTGCCCCACTGTTCGGGTTCCAGTTGCGTTGGCTAACCGGCAGCGGTGACGTGGGTGTCCCCCGAGGATAGTTCGTACTCGATGGGCGTGCGGTAGCCGAGCGCGGAGTGGCGCCGCTGACGATTGTGGAAGATCT
>CAJCHX010000728.1 GCA_903970215.1 Acidobacteriaceae bacterium | reverse complement strand
GCGTCCCGCTCGGCGACCGCCGCACCATCGCCACCCGGGCCGCCGAGATCTCCGCGGACTTCGCGACGTTCGGCGTGGACGAGCGGCTCGCCCAGTTCCTCGCGGAACGGGGGGTGCGGGACTACGAACCTGCCGCAGCCGATCCCGACGCCGACTATCTCGACGTGCGCACCATCGACCTCGGCTCGCTGGAACCCTATGTGGCGAGACCGGGCACCGTGAGCCGCAACGGGGTGCCCGTGTCGCAGATCGAGCGGAAACGGGTCGACCAGGCTTTCATCGGCTCGTGCGCCAACGGGCAGCTCCACGACTTGCGGATCGCGGCGGACATCCTCCGCGGCCACACGGTCGCCCCCGGCGTCCGCCTTCTCGTGACCCCCGCATCGCAGGCCGTCTACCGCGACGCGATGCGGCTCGGATACCTCCAGGACATCGCCGATGCCGGTGGCGTCGTGACCAACTCGACGTGCGGCGCGTGCTTCGGCTATCACATGGGCGTCGTCGGGCCCGGCGAAGTGTGCCTCACCTCCAGTACCCGGAACTTCACCGGCCGGATGGGTAGCACCAGCGCAGAGATCTACATGGCATCACCCGCCACCGTCGCCGCATCGGCCATTGCGGGCTATATCACCGACCCACGGAGCATCACGGCATGAACACCACCATCACCGGTCGAGTCTGGACCTTCGGCGATTCGATGAACACCGACGCCATGTACCCGGCGTTCGCGATGAAACTCGGTATCCCCGAGGCGGCGAAGCACGTCTTCTACGAGGTCCGGCCCGGCTGGACGGACGAGGTCCGGCCAGGTGACATCGTGATCGCGGGCAGGAACTTCGGCGTGGGCTCGTCGCGTCCGGTGGCGACCCTGTTCCGCCACCTCGGGGTCGCGGCGCTGGTAGCCGAGAGTTTCAACTCCCTGTTCTTCCGGAACGCGATCAACGCCGGCCTGCCTGCGCTGAGCGCGCCGGGTGTCACCGAGAGGTTCGCGAACGGCGACCGCGGGACCTTCGACGTCGCCACCGGCGCCTATCGCAACGACACGACCGGAGCGCAGGGCCACGCCACACCCCTACCCCCGCTCATCCTCGAGATCCTCACCAGCGGAGGCATTCTGGCCAGGCTGTGCGAACAGGGACACCTGCCCACCGAACTGCTCGACGTGCTGCGCTCGGGTGCGGTCCCCGCCGACGCCGGGTCCGGCGCATGACTCCGCCGGGCGTATCCCCGATCGGCCGGCTACTGCGGCCGGTCAGGGCGGGCATGCGCAGGACGGCCTGGTATCGGTCTGCCACTCGGCCGGCGCCGGAGATGATCGTCGTCACCAGCGACGCCTTCGCCGACGGGGGCGCGATCCCGCAGCGATACGCGGGTAAGGGCGTCGGCGACGACGTGTCCCCGCCGCTGGCGTGGTCGAATGTGCCGGACGACGCCGCGGAACTCGTGCTCGTCATCGAGGACCCCGACGCCCCGCTCCCGCGCCCGGTCGTCCACTGCCTCGTGACCGGAATCGATCCGGCGTCCGGCTGCCTGCCCGAGGGCGCCCTCAACCTCGTCGACGGCGCCGCGCCGACGGCTGCAGGCGTCATAGTGGGGCGCGGATCGTTCGGACGGCGCGGTTACGCCGGTCCGCGCCCTGTTCCGGGCCACGGGGCCCACAGATACGTCTTCCAGCTGTACGCACTCGACACGCCGAGCGGACTCGACGACACCGCCACGCTCAGCCGGACGATGGAGGCGGTTGCGGGCCACGTGATCGCCCGCGGAAGGCTCACCGGCACCTATCGCCAGGACTAGCGCTGGCAGGTCGGGCACCACCACACGGTGCGCTCGGCATCGACGCCACTGATCGGCTCGCCGAGGCGACCCACTCGAATGGGCGTGCCGCATCGCCGGCAGGGCCGCCGGCCGCGGTCGTAGACCCAGGTCCGCGCCCCGTCGCGGTCGACGCCCGTGGTGGTGCGGCGCACGCTGTCCCGGTTCACCAGGAGCAACCGGTGTGCGAGATCGGCCCACGCGCGCAGGTCGCCGGCCTGCGACACCGGCGTCTGCGGCAGCACGCCACGAAGGAAGCACAACTCGCTCCGGTACTCGTTCCCGATTCCGGCCAGCAGACGCTGGTCGAGTAGCGCCAGCCCCACCGGGCGAGTGGGGTCGGTCGCCAGATTGGCGGCCGCGCGCGCAGGATCCCAATCGGGCCCGAGGAGGTCGGGTCCCAGCGGGCCGACGGCGTCGTCCTCGTCCGCTCGGGCGACGACGTCGAGCGCCCCGAGCGAGAAGCCCACGGCCTCGGCGCCGTCCACGCGCAGCACGGCGCGCGCGGTGTGTGCCGGACGTCGCCAGCGCTCCCCTGCCCGGTAGACGTCCCACCTGCCTTCCATCTTCAGGTGGCTGTGCACGCTGACCGGCCGGGCCGTCCCGCCGTCCGCTCCCCGCGGGCCCACCCTGATCAGGATGTGCTTGCCGCGTGCGACCACGTCGTCCACCAGCGAGCCGCTCAGATCGACCGTGGCGTATCGCGGCACCCGCAGGTCGCAACCGGTGAGCATCCGGCCGGCCAGCGCCTCGCGGAGCCTCCCGGCAGTGCGGTGGACGGTGTCGCCCTCCGGCACCGCTCAGGGCTCCAAACCACTGAGGAACGCCTCGACCGCGCCGCGGAATCGGTCGGGGGCGGTGTCGTGCACCAGGTGTCCGGCGCTGTCCATGCGGACATACGCCAGCTCGGGGCCCGAGAACTCCGCCACCATCCGCGCGCCCACCCCGTCGGGCACCACCGACGCTCCCGCTTCGATCAGCAACGTCGGCGCCGCGACTGCGCGCCACTGCTCCCAGGCGTCGTGCCGGCCCCACTCGTCGGCGATGGCCCGGAACGCATCGATCGTGCCGTGCAACCGACCATCGTCGAAGGCCTCGTAGAAGTACCTCCCCGCCACCGCACCGAACAGCTCGACACTGGCCGCCTCGGACTCGAATCGCTCCGGCCAGCTGGCGAACCACGGCGCCCAGGCGGCAGAGGACCCGCCCGTGAATTCCGGCGACATGTCCTCGACCACAAGCGCTCGCACCAGTTCCGGGTACTCCGCGGCTGCGCACCAGGCGTGACGGCCACCCATCGAATGCCCGATCAACACGGCAGCACCCCGGTCGATCCAGGTGACGATCTCTGCGACGTCCGCCACGAATCGCTCCGTCGACACCGTCGCCGCGGTGACCGGCTCCGGAAACTCGGACCCCTGGTGGAAGGCCGCGTCGAAGGTGATGACGCGCCCGTAGCGACGCAGCCACGGCACCTGCCGACGCCACGTGCGGCCACGTCCCATCAGCCCGTGCAGAAGCACGATAGGGGGTCCGGAGCCACCCCAATCCCTCAGCCCCACACAGGTATCCACTGCTCGACACGGTACCCCCGATGCGCCGCGTATGTTGGACCCATGCCGGTTGTGAAGATCAACGCCATCCATGTTCCCGAGGGCGCTGGGCCCGAGCTCGAGAAGCGGTTCGCGCACCGCGCACACGCCGTCGAGAACTCGCCCGGGTTCCTCGGATTCCAACTGCTCCGCCCTGTTCAGGGAGACGACCGCTACTTCGTGGTGACGCACTGGGAGTCGGACGCGGCGTTCGCGGCCTGGCGCGACGGCCCAGCCAAACAAGCTCATGCGGGCCAGCGCAATCCGGGCGGCCAGGCGCCCGTGTCGACGGGGGCAGACCTCCTCGAGTTCGAGGTGGTTCTGGACGTACCCGCGAAGGCTTGATCGGTCGCGAAAGGCCCGACACTACAGCCAGGACGATCCGCCATCCCAGGTCAGGAACGAGTCCAGCCGGTCGGCGTGGTGGACGCGCGGGTGCTCCGTACTGAGGTATCCGCCGCGATAGAACAACAGCGGCTTCGCGGCCGAGGGATCGCCCTCGGCATCGGCCGGGTCGAGTTCGCCGAGTGCCTCGACCCGGCCGATCGCGATCCGGTGATCGCCGCCATCGATGACGTTTTCGAGGGTGCAGTCGATCCACGCGAGCGCCCCGTCGATCCTCGGATTGCCTAGCGGCGACGCCGACCACTGGAGCCCGTCGAACTTGTCGTCCACGACCCGCCCGAAAGCGGCGCTCACCGACTCCTGGGATTGCGCCAACACCGACACGGCGAAGGTTTTGGACTGCTCCACGAATCCCCAGGTGCGCGAGGTCTTGGACGGGCAGAACAAGATCAGCGGCGGGTCCAGCGAAAGCGCCGCGAACGACTGGCACG
>CAJCHX010000727.1 GCA_903970215.1 Acidobacteriaceae bacterium | reverse complement strand
CCACGACGGTGAACTGGCGGTGCGGTGGTCCAACGATGCGTCGCACGACGCGCGAGAGGAGCAGCACGCTCACGCGTGATCCGCTGGCCGGCGGGGGTCCGGGGTACCGATTCTCGAATCTGTCCGCGGCGCTACGCGATCGACGATCGCCGCTGCGGCGATATCTCGATGCGCGGTATCCCGCTGTGCGGGCCGTCCAGACGGAGTTCCGGCAGCGCTGCGGGCACCTCGACGTGGGTGGGGGTGACGCCGATCCGGCGACTCTGGGTGCCGCGTTCGACTTCGCCGTACGCTTCGTCCTCGTTCCGGACCACGTGCCCACGGTCGCGGTGCAGGGCTTCGGGAACGATCTGCGGGCGGTCGCCGTCGTCGAGGCGATCGCGCGGGAGGCCGCGTCCGGGGCGAGCGTAGCGATGGGGGATCGGACCGGGGCGAGCGTAGCGATGGGGGTTCGGACCGGGGCGAGCGTAGCGACGGGGGGAGGATCCAGCGACGCGGGACTCGAGCAGCTGGGACGGGCATGCTGGGCGCTCGCACTGTGCACAGACGTCTACCGTCGCGGTCTGACTCCGGGGTCGACGGTCGCCAGGCTCCTCGCGGCCGACCGGTTCACCTGCGCGACGATGCTCGCCGCGGCCCCGCGCGACGGGCTCCGTCAACTCGCCGCGATGCACCGGCTGGCAGCCGAGCGGCTACTACCGCAGCTGCATCCGCCCTACCACCTCGGACCCACGTTCGACGGCTCCGCGCTCTGTAAGGCGGATGCCGACCTGATCTGCGACGGCCTGCTGATCGACGTGAAAACGCATCTGGGAGCGAAGAATCCACGCACCGGTGCCCGCTCGGCCGCGCTGTCCCGCGTCGACCTCTACCAGCTGATCTCGTACGCGTTGTTCGACCGCCGTGACCGCTACGCCATCACCCGCGTCGGCATCTACAACGCTCGCTACGGCGCGCTGGTGGCGTGGCCGTTGGGGCGACTGTTGTGCACCCTGGCGACCGATCCCGAGCTGGACGTCGCGCGCGAGCGGGAGCGGATGTGGTCCGTTCTGGCCGGTGGATAGGGGCGAACGCAGTCTGTGGGGGACGGGTGGTCTAGAGGTCGCAGACGCTGCGGACCGCGTCGGCGGAGTCCTCGAGCGCCGACGACGCCGGCCGCACGTGCGGCCAGGTGGCGGTGCCCGTGCCCTTCGCCGTCGTGTCGGTGGTGAGCGCGGCGCTGTAGGCGGTGAGCTTCGCTTGGTAGTCCTGCAACGCGTGCTGGACGTCCGGTTTGACGGCCGCCCGAGTGACGAGACCGTTGAGTGCGGTGTTCTCCGTGGTGATCGCGGTCTGTTCGGAGTCGATCAGCGGGATGATCCCCGCCCAGGTCCATGACGAATTGTCGGTGAAGGCGACGGTGGCCTTGGTCGCCACGAGCCGCGTCGTGTAGCCGGTGTTCCAGTCAGCGCACACACTGGCTGCTGTCGCGGCGTTCGCCACCGCAACCGCCGACTGGTACGCCGAGACAGCCCCCGCGTCTGCGGTACCCGTCCCCTGCACGTCGGTAGCGCAGCCGGCGACACCCATCACGACCGCCAGACCCGACACCAACGCCGCCACGTGCCTACGGTCGATCACCGCATCCCCCTCCATAGAGGCTCGATTGGGCCTCATCGTAAGCATGGCGGCGGCCGCGCGGGCGATCGTCCGTATCCAATCTCGCGATCGGGTCCGAGATGTGACCTTACAAAGGGGCTCCGGCGAGCTGGCGCGCCCTCTCGATCACCTCGTCCTCGGTCGGGGGGCTGGCCGGGTGGAAGGACAGGCACATAGGAGTCGTGATGCGCGGCGTCCCGGCCCCGGTCCCCAGGTAGAACGATCCCGGCTCGAGGCGGCCGATCCCGTCGACGTTCCCATTGCGTGCCTGGGCCATCTCCTTGGCGGCTTGGATCTGCACCGGTACACCGAGTTTGCCGAATACGTGGGTCGCTGCGTTGCCCGGGATCTTGTCGTTCAGTCCCTTCGGCGCCTGTGTGGCGTACACGAGTCCGAGCCCGTACTTACGCGCCTGGCTCGCGAGCAGCAGCGTCGACGCGGTAGCTGGAGTCACCTGTCCCGACGGCGCGATCTGTTGCGCCTCGTCCATGACCAGCAGCCACCCCAGTGGACGATCGCCCGCCGGGTGCTTCTTGATCCAGGTGAACAGTGCCAGTTGAAGCTGGCTGATGAACGATTGCCGCGGTTCCCCGTCGGGCAGACCGATCAGGCTGATCACCGACACCCGGGCGCGCTTGCCCTCGGCTGGTGTCAACAGCAGATCGGGGCTCACCGGTTGGCCATCGCCACCGAGCAGCGGGTTGTTGATCATCGCAGCCGCGAGGGTGTCCGCCAGTCCAGGTGCGAGTTTGTCGACCGACTTGATCGCGCTCAGACCCGTCGCCGGCCAGGCACCGAGATACTCGATGTATCCAGCAAGCGAGGGATCGTCGGTGATCCGTCCGTACGCGCGTAACGCCTCGCGGATCACGGCGCGTTGTTGCTCCCGCTTCCCACCGCTTCCAGCAAGTCCCGCGTAACGCTCGAGCGTGCCGACGGCCATATCGACCGCCTGCTCGAACTGCTCGTGGTCGTCGCGGACCGCGGCGAAGTCGGGGAGTGGCTGGAATACCAGCGGCCGTCCCGACGCCTTGTTGGGTGTCCACACCACCACGTCGACAGTGTCCAGGTACTCCCGGGCGCGAACCTCGTCGGTCGGCCACCAGCCGGACGGGTGTTCGGGCCACGGGTCACCCAACCGGGAGAGGTCGTTGTTGGGGTCGAGCACGATGCTCGATACCCCCCGCAATGCGCACTCCTCGATGAGGCGACGTAGCAGCACAGTCTTGCCCGAGCCGGATCCGGCGAACACCGCCGTGTGTTTGCGCAGTTCGGCGGGGTCGATCGAGACAGGCGCACCGCCGGGCCCGAATCCGATCAGGATCGGATCCGCCGCGCGGATCGCGGGCGGAGCGGCCGCGCCGTTCGCTGATGAATCGGCTCTGCCGGTCGCGGGCGGATCGGCTCTGCCGGTCGCGGGCGGAGCGGTCGTGCCGGTCGGGTGCGGATCCACCCTGCCGGTCGCGGGCGATGACGCTGCGGGCTGGGTGGGCCGGGTAGCGGCCGTTCCGGCGGTTCGCGACGACGACGTCGCCGTATTCGTCGCCGGTGCGGTGTCCTCGAGCGAGCGTTCCGGCTCCGACCACAGCGACGGCTGCTCGGCGAGGTCCGGCGCGGCGGCCCTGGTCGATCCCCGGGGTTGTTCAGGCATGGTCGCCGGCGTGCCGGGCTCGGTCTCGGGGGTGCCGCCACCCAGCGCGGGCTGCGCGTTGCTGCCGGGCAACTCGCGGAAGAGGGTCAGCCCGTGTGCCGGCCGACGGCTGACCAGCCAGTCGTCCAGACCGTCGGGGGCGTCCTTGATCAGCGCGTCGAGTGCCGACAACACTGCGAGATCCTCGGGTTCGAGGGGGAGCACGGTAGCGCCGCGGTCGAGGGCTTCGCGTACCACCTCGGCCGTCTTGGCGCCGCTCGGCCACGGCGTGGACCGCAGGACGAAGAGCCGCCTCCGGTCGACCCCAGCCGTGAGTGCGGCGTTCGCGGCACCCCGGACTCGGGCGATCACCGCGATCGAGTTGGTCGCCGGGATCGCGCGGAAGGCCCAGTGCTGCTCGTCGTCCGTCTCCTCACTCAGCGACTCGCGGAGCCGGACGTCGAGGGGACCGCGGCCGCGCCCGACCTCGATTTCGAAGTCGCCGCCCTGCTCCCGGGTCCACGCGCGTAGGCCTGCCTGTAGGAGCGCCGGCATGCGTCTGTCCGCGGTGCTCTGGTCGGTGGCGGCGCTCTCGATCCGTGCCGATGCGCGGTAGCTGTCGAACCGGTCGTCGATGGGCGAACGCTTCGCTGCATCGACCGTGGCTGTCTCCTCGATCTGCGCTGAGGATTCGATCTCCGTGGGCGGCCCCGCCTGCGCCGGCGACGAGCCGGCTGACGCCGTCCCGGAATCGCCGAACGAAGGCAGTTCCGTGACGGTTCGGGTGCGGACACACTCCTGGATGTGCGAGTCGACGTGCTTGAGCACCTGGCGCGGCATGGAGTGCACCGCCCCGTCGAACGCCTCGCGCCGGATGGGCCAGGTCGGATACGCAGGCTTGAATCGCTTCTCCTCGTAGGCGGCTCCGAGTCGGCGCGCGACGATCGCCTCGGCCAACCGGCCGTCGGGGAGGCCTTTGAGTGCGGGAGTCTCCCGGAACCGGTCAGGTACCGACCCGGTTGCACGGGTACGGATCGCGTGCCAAGCGACGGGCAGCATGCACGCGATCGTGACGGTCCGGCGCAGTGCCTCCCGCAACGCCATCAGCCCGTGCGCGATCTGATCGATCGCTGGTGAGTCGGCCTCGGTGGTGCCGCCGAGGCTCGAGTACGACTGCGCCAACAGAGTGTCGATCTGGTCGACCGCCACCACGGTGGCTCCGGTGCGGGCCATCAGTGCAGAGATCGCGCGGACGGTGTCGAGGGCGGGTCGGCCGGTGGGCGGCAGGCCCCAATGGCGGCGGTCTGCGACCGTGTCTTCGGCGTCGACGTTGTAGAGGAAAGTGGCTCCTACGTCGCCCTGCCGGCTGTCCGACGAGGCCAGCAGGGCCAGAGCCCGGAGCACGCCGTGGTGCTGGCGTAGTGGCGATGGCAGTTTCGCTGTGAGTCGGTCGAGGATCGCCGGGGTCAGTGCCGCCTCACCGATCACGGCCCGCCGTTCATGACGGCTCAATCCCGCGTCGTCGCTGAGCTGCCATAGGAGCCGCCGCAATTGGGTCCCGCGCTGCGGATCCGGACGTCCGAGGGAGTCGCGGAGCGATGTGAGGGTCGTCTGCCAGAAGTCGGCGGCGTCCAGGAGTTCGAGGAGCACGAAATAGTGCCCCTGTTGCTGGACGTACGCGCGGAACTCGCCGAGCAGGTGTGTCTTGCCCGATCCCTTGGGGCCGGTGATCACCAATCCCAGTGGACAGGGCCCGTCTGACGCGACGGCGTCCTCCAGGGCGAGCACGAGCTCATCCCATGCCTCCTCGTGGAGGCCCGCGACGTGCAGTGAGTGGTCCTGTCCCCAGATCGCTTCGTAATTCGGTGCCCAGGTCAGCCGGACGGAACGTAGTGCCGCCAGCTCGGGAGTCAGCGTGGTCATCGGTTGACGACCCGAATCGCGTGCAATGCACGACCAGCCAGCGGCAGTGCCGCTGCGTGATCGGCCGCGGTGAGGGCCTTGCGGTTCTCATCCTCCACCAGGTCGATACCGGGCTCTGGGTACAGCGCAGCGAGCGCCGCGTCCACCTCCGGTCGAGGTATATCCGCCAGCCGCGCCCGGAGAGCGACGAACCCCACATAGCCCCCGTCGCTCGTCTCCGCCGCGTACGCGGCGAGGATCCGGTCCCGGACCGACAGACCGGACGGGCTGTCGGTGGTTGCGGCATCGTCGGGCTCGGCAGCGTCGGGCTCGGCAGCGGCTGGGGCGGCGGCGACTTCGGCGACAGGTAGGAACGCCTCGCCGAGTGCTATGTCCGCCCGGTCGAGGTGCCGGCCGAGTGCGCGCAGTACCACGAAGAGGGTTTTCGCCGCGCCGATCATGCGCGGGGGTGTGGGTCTGCCGACCAGCTCGCCGCACGCCGACCAGCCCTTGTCGGTCAGCGCGAGCACCTTCGCACGGCGCGCGCCGGTGGTCACCTCGATCAGGCCCAACGCCTCGAGTTTGTCCCTCGATTCCTTCTTCAGCTCCGGCCCGAGCTGCTTGAGATCCGGGTTCGGCACCGGCCCCGCCTCGGCCGCCAGTACGAACAGCACCGCGATCTCGCCGCCCGTCAGATCCATCGGCTCAGCCATCAGCGCTCCCCCCATCCGGCACCCGCAATCGGGCACCTGTCACTGCTCGTGTCGTCCTGCCGACCCGGCGTACATGGCGCCGCGGCCGACCAACGTATGGATTATTGCCGTGACCCCCGACACGTCGCTCATCACGGCCTCGTTGGTGAACCTGAGTACGCGGTAGCCCGCGAGCAGCAGGTCGGCGTCGCGGCGCCGGTCGTCGGCGTATTTCTCGAGTGTGCGGTGGTCGGCGCCGTCGATCTCCACCACCAACCGAGCGGCATCGAAGAGCAGGTCCACTCGCACCGTGGGATGCAGAATTCCCAGGTCGACAAGGCTGTTCCACCGTCGATGCGCCGCCCACTCCTGCGTTGCGAGCGAATCCTCGAGCCGCTGTTCGGCATCGCTCGCCGGGTGAGGACGACCCGAGAGCGGTGGGAACAACACTGATACCTCGGCCTCCGGAACTTCCTCCGGGGCGCCTGCCACATGCATCATCGTGAACCGGTCCAGGGCCGCAGCGCCCGGCCCGAACAGCCACACGGTCGTCGACGGGCCCGCGAGCCAGTCGCATGCGCCGGACAACGCATCCACGGCGTCGGGTGTGATGGGCTCGACCTGTACCCCGAGCGCGAGCTGTGAGCGGTGGTAGCTGCGCGGGATGGCGTACGCCAGGGCGGTCATGCGATCGCGCCGGGGCAGGCGCCCGAAGCCCGGCCGCCCGCCCGCAGCAAGCGCCAGCTCGCCGAGTGATGCACCGACGCCGGACGGTCCGTCGTGGTCGTGTGCGAGCACCCGTGCCGAGATGCGGTCCAACAGGGAGGCACCGTCCACGCCGTCGCCACCGGGTAGCCACGCGGGAAACAGCGCTATCGCGACATCGGTGAGAGTTCGGAGGGTCGCCTCGACGATCTCGGCCGCACTCCCGGCGCCTGGGGCGAGGACGACGACGGCGGGGTCGTCCTGCTCGAGCTCGTCCAGCGCCGCGGAGATCGCTCCGATCGTGACTCCGTCGAGGCGGGTGATCCCATCGCGCGGGAGGTCGGCGACGCGCATGGTGTGCAAATTTACGCCGAGTTCGACGCGGCGAGCGCGGTGGCGAGCGCACGTCGGACGATCGCCACCGTGGGACTCGAGCCGGACGCCGCACGCGCGACCGAGAATATCTCGCGGTGCGGGGTCCCCGGCAGCGGCTGCAAGCGCACCCCGGGGACGCGGTCGGCACGCACGAGACGCGGCAGCAGGGCCACCGCGTGGCCCGCCGCGACGAGGTTGACGTGCACGTGCAGATCGGCGGCGTCGTAGCGGACGTCGGGCTCGAAACCCTCTGCGCGGCATTGCTGTAGCGCCCACGCGCGTGCGGCGGTGCCGGCCGGCTCCATGACCCACGCGCGGTCGGCTGCGTCGGCCAGGTGGCGCGGACCGTCGGCGGCCGGCACCGCGAGGTCGATCGGGTCGTCGGCCAAGACGGCTCGCTCCAGTCCTGCTGTGTGCGCGCGGGTGTGCCCCGGATACTGCTCGGCGACCGTGAGGTCGAAGCCACGCGCCTCGAGTTCGGCCAAGCCCTGCTCCGGCGGCACCACACTGACCAGCATCCGGACCTCGGGGTGCTCGGTGGCCAGCAGCGTCAGCGCCTGTGGGACCACCTCGCGGGCGACGCTCTGCAGGGCCGCGACCCGCACCGGCTCATGGCCGGGTCGCAGTGCCGTCAGTTCGTCGCGCACCTGCTCCTCGAGGTCCATGACGCGCGCGGCGTGCTCGGCGACCGCGACGCCGTGTGGGGTCAGGCGCACCCGTCGGCCGTCGGGCTCGAGCAGCGGCACGCCCACTTCGCGTTCGAGCTGCGCGAGCTGGTGCGACACCGTGGACGGGCTGTAGTTCAGATGCGCGGCTACGGCTGAGACGGTGCCGCGCAGTTGCAGTTCGCGCAGCAGGCGCAGGCGGTGCAGATCCCACACAGATGATCCTTCGATCACATCGAATGATGAAAGTCGATTCTATCCGCTTTTTTCGAGCATACGTCGGTCGCACACTGGAGTGCAGAAGCTCGGCGTAGGGAAGGGAAGCCACGTGACGGCGATGGACCAGGGAATCACGCAGGAGCTCGCGCAACAAGCGGTCGAGCAGGTGCAGAAGTGGCTCGTGGCCAGTAGGAACGAGCCCGTGGACGGCGCCGCGAAACGACTCGCGGGCGTCCTGAACGACCCGAACGGACTGGCCTTCACCGTCGGATTCGTGGATGGGGTGGTGCGTCCCGAGGACGTGGCGGTGGCCGC
>CAJCHX010000726.1 GCA_903970215.1 Acidobacteriaceae bacterium | reverse complement strand
AGTCGGCGCCCGCCCGGCCCAGCGTCGCATTCAGCGCTCCGATCCGAGCCTGCGCCTCGGCCAGCTCGGCGAACGCGTCGTCGATGCGCAACTCCAAATCGCCGACGTCGGGATTGCCGGCGCGTGCGTTCGAGATCCGTTGCTGCAAAGCGTCTGCCGCGCTCGCGGCCGCCCAGTGGTCGAGCTCGACCCACACGGCGTAGCCCAGCACCCGGTTGGCGCCGTCGACGACGTCCTTGTACTCCGAGAGTTCGTCGCGCACAGCGCGCGACGCTTCTTCGGCCTTGGCATGTACGGCGCCCAGCTCGACGCGTCGCGCTTCGAGCGCCTCCCGCTTGGTGTCGGTGCGCGTGCCGAGCACCCACTGCGAGCGGTCTGCCACCGCAGCACGATCGTCCTTGCGGAACCGCCGCCCCGGGCTTTTGACGAGACCTCCTGGGGTGACCGCGATCTCGTGGGCATCGAGGTCTGCCGCGTCGGTCACACAAGCGTGCCGCGCTGTGTGAGCGACGGCTGCGGTCAGCCACCGCCCGGCGGGGTGTGCCGTGTCCACATCGAGCTTGTCGGCGAGTGTGTTCGCAGCGGCCCGATGACCCACTGCTCCGTCCGCCCGCGGGATGGGAGGGTCCGCTTGCGGGGTGTCCGGATCGAACACCTGATACGTGAGCACGCCCCGGATCCGGTGCGCGTCCACGTATTCCGCGACCGCGCCGGCGTGTCGATCAGGGACCAGCAGCGTCAATGCCAGCGGGCGCAGCACCCGCTCGGCCGCTGCCGCCCACGCCTGCTGCTCGGCCGGCCGCACGTCGATCAGCTCGGCGGCGTACGGAAGATCTGCCGCCGGGATACCGGTGGCCCGGCAGATGGTGTCCCTATGATCCAGTGCGCCCGCGGGCAGCAGAGACGAACGGCGTTGCAGGGTAGTCAATTCCGCTACCACAGCCTCCACCTCTCGGCGGGCGTCCGACTCCGCGGAATAGGCCCTGTGGACCGCGGCCGCCAGGTCGTGTGACGCTGCGAGTGCCCGGTCCCGGATGTCCGGCAGCTGGTCGCGGATAGCGAAGAACTCCTCCTCGGATTCGGGTGGACGCTCGCCGATCTGCTCCACGGTCGCGGCGTACCGCTCGTACGCGCGGCGCCGCATCGCCACCTCACGGTCCAGCTGGGCGTGCTCCGCCTCCAGCACGCTCACGTCGCCTCGTTCGCGCCGCATGCGCTCGCCCAGAGTGTCGTACGCGTCCTTCCGTTCCTCGGCGATGTCCTCCCAGCGAGCGATCTGTGCGTCGAGCCCCGCGCGCTCGCCCTCGATCCGGTCCATCTCGCCTTGCAACAGTCGAATCCGGTGGCCGCGCAGGTAGTCCCGCAGCGGTGCGCCCAGCAGGTCGCCGGCACGGGTGGTGGACACCTGAGCCGTGCGGTACCGCTCGAACGCCTCGGGCACCGGGCGTAACACCTTCTCCTGCGCCTCTGCGCGCGCCGCTGCCCGGTACGCCTCGTCGAGCTGAGTGAAGTTCTCGACCAGTCGCTCCGCCTTGGCGTAGGTGTCGGGCCGGTCGAGCATGTACGTCCTGATGAAGGTGTCGAGATCGCCGACGTTCTTCATCGCCTTCGCCTTACCCAGGAGCGACAGGGCTGCGGCGCTCTCGCCGATCCCGACGCGACGGCGCAGCGCGTCCTGGTAAGCGGCCTGCGTGTCGAACGACTCCACGTCGGGGTGCCGGGCCCGCCACGTGCGGGTATCGAAACCCGATGCGGCCCAATCGCTGAGGTCCAGCAGGTCGGCGTGGCCCGGGTGCAACAGGTACCACGAGCGCAGCGACGCACCGTCGGTGCCCGAGCCGGGGAACCATTTGACCGCAACCGCGGTCGTCACACCGCCCGCCCCGTTGTCGTACGTGGCACCGATCGCCGACCACGTCGCGGACTCGCCGCGCAGGTACTGCACCTTGGACTGGTGGTGCTCGTCGTCGTTGACCGACCAAGCGCCGCGGACGTAGTCCGCCATCGACCGGGCGGCCTTCCGGGCACCTTTCGCGGTGAGGTCGGCAGAGGCGTTGAACGCTTGGTCATAGGTGGGCAGGAGCACCACAGAATGCGCATCCATGAGCGATGATTTGCCAGAACCCGAAGGGCCCGTGAGGATCACACCGCGCGGATCGATGGGGAAGTCCTTGTACCCGTCGAATGTGCCCCAGTTGACCACTTGCAGTCGCACCAGGCGGTACTGCCCGATGTGGGTGCGCCTAGTCATCTGCCGCCTCCGAAGGTCTCGTCCCCGGTGCCATCGTCCCTCGTCTCGTCGATTCCGCCTGGATCACCGGATCCTCCGGCGGCTGGTTCGCCCAGATCCTTGTCGGCTCCAGCGAGGTCGCGGTATGCCGCTGTGTACGTGTCCACTTGCTCAGGTGTCAGCAGCGACGCGATCACGCCGGCTACGGCGTACCGATCGGACGAGCCGACCTGCCGGATCAGTCGGCGGGTCTCGAGCTGGTTGATGGCCGCGTCCGCTTTCCGTAGGAAGCCCGCCTCGTCGGTGTCGCGGGCGGGCCGGAACGAGACCAGGTGGTCGATCATCTCGGTGCGGTCCACAACGCACGTCTCGTCGGGGCTGGAGAGGTGCTTGAGCCGCAGAAACAGGGCCAGAACCGACGCTGCGAGTGAGAGGCTCTGTGCGCGAAGCAGATTCCGCTGCCGTGGATCGTTCTCCGACACTTGGCGGGTGAACGCGTTGCGGGTGTCGCGGTTGATCTCGAGCACCAGGTTCAGTTCGGACAGCCGCGACCGAAGTATCTCCTCGTGCGCTTCGATCGCCGCCCAGTTCTTCGACCGCGCCGACACGTGCGGCGCAGCGATGAGCTCCTGCAGTGCGTAACAGACCGGCGTGGGTAGCTGGGAGGTGTCGCCGTCGAACCGGGGCGCGGTGTCTGCAGCGCGCCCGGCGCTGGTGCCGAACGGCACGCTGTCGTCGCGGAAGTCGTCGAATCGGAAGTCGCCCAGGTCGACCGGTGGCAACTCGTCGGATCCGAGCCCGCCGAGGGTCGGCTCCCGCTCGGTCCGGTCGCCGTCTGGGTTCTGCTCGTTCACGTCTCGCCTCCCGGCATCTCGTCGTGCCTGTCGGGTATCCCGTCGAACCTGTCCGGCACCTCGTCGAACAGCGTGGTCGGCTCGGAATCGGCCGCGGGACTGCGCGGCGGGAGCGGCGCGCCGAACCATAGGTGCGGCACCGTCATCTCCCGCGGCCCGTGCGCGGTCACCGCGGTCACGGTCGTCGGCTCGAGATCGGGGTCGACGGTGCCGTATCGCTCGCCCAGTGACCACACGCCCACGATGTCCCCGGCGCGGGCGCCGGGGAGAACGTCGAGCACGTCGGCGAGGGTCGCGCCTCGCCGGGCCCCTGCCGCTACGGCTGCGTCGACCGCGACGCTGATCGACTCCCAGTCGATGGACTCCGCGCCCACGAGCGCTGCCGGGTCGATGGCGAACTCCCCGCCCGTCGCGCTCACCTCGGGCGGCAGCTCCACGACACCGTCATGGAAGGTCAGCGCCCCCACCGATGACGTGTCCACCGACGACATCGGCACGGCCAGCCCGGTGTCTCGGCCGGGCGAGACCACCTCGAACGCGTCTATGGCCGCTCGCTGGGCCTCGCCGATCCGGGTCCGCAGCGATTGGTATTGCAGGAAGTCGCCGCCCTTGACGAACGTGTTGATCCGCCGGTACACCTGCCCGCGGATCTCGTCGACCCGTTGCACCTGCTCCCACATCCGGTCGAGAAAGCCGGCCAGGGATTCGCGCAGGTCGGCTGGCAGGTCGTCGACGCCCTCGAGTACGGCGGCGGCGGATTCCTCGAGCCGCCGCCGCAGCCGGTGGTCCGAGAGCAGGGCGTAGAAGGCGTCGAATGCGCGGCCCTGGGGAGTCTCGGCCAGCGCGTCGTGCCCGTCGAACAGACGTTGGAGCCGCTCGGAGTAAGCGCCCGCAGAACCGTCCAGGCCCTGTGTGAGGAGCGACCGGGTGTGCTCGCGCATCTTCTCGCCGTAGCCGAGGATGTCGGCGGGCATCCGCTCCGCGAGCGTCGAAACGATCTGCAAGTCGTCCACCACCCGATCGCGGTCGTATTCGGGGACCAGGCCCTTTCTGAGTGCCTCCCGGCGGCGGGTGAGGTCGGCGATCTGCTCGTCCAGTGCGCGCAGGTGGTCGCCTGGGTCGGGGCTCACGTTCACGGCGATCGCCGACAGCCGTGCGGCGACCAGTTCGAGCGCCGTCTCGGTGGCGACGCTGCGGTCGGTGGTCACCGATTGGATCTGCCCCAAGGCGGTGGTCGCGCCCCGGGTGAGCCGACAGACCTCCCTTCCATCGTCGTCGAGCGTGCGCGAGACGAACCCGGACCGGACCCAGGCGTCGAGGACGTCCTGTCCGTGCGGAACCGGTCGCGCTCGGGCAGTGAAGTGATCGCCGAGGGTCTGCAGGTCGGCGGACATCGCGTCGGCGAGTTCGTCAGCGGGCGCGGAGCCCGCAGCGAGCCGCGCCCCCATCACCGCCAGATAGGCGACCGCATTGGGGGAGCGGAGCAGGCGCAGGGCGACGTCGTTGTCGGCGTTGGCATCGAACGCGGAGTACAACTCGGCGGCGCTTCGCCCCATACTGCTCCCTTCGGCCTGTGTCGGTGGTACCGCCGCGGCGGCGACCGCTCATTCTATCGGCGGCTCCACGTCCACTGAGACTCGTCGTGGTGACGCTCTGATCAGGCGGTGCCGGCGGACCGTTCGCGTCCGTGGCCCCGTTGCCATTGACGTTTGCCGGTCGCCTTGGCGCGGTGCAGCCCCGAGTCGGCGATGTTGAGCAGATCGGCCACGCTGGCCGCCGCCGGGGCGAGGGCGGTTCCGACGCTCGTCGACACCTGTATGCGGCGCTGCTCGAGGGTGATCGGGGTGGCGAGGCTGGCGATCAGGGTGCCGGCGACAACGGCCAGACACGATTCGTCGGCCGGAGCGTCGATCAGAACGGCGAATTCGTCGCCGCCGATTCGGGCGACCAGGCAGCGTGTCTCGCACCGTGCTGTATGGGACGTCAGGCGCGCGCCGATCTCGACGAGCAGCTGATCCCCGGCAGCGTGACCGAATTGATCGTTGACCGTCTTGAAATCATCGATGTCGATCAGACAGAACCCGACCGAGTCATCGGATCGGATCCGTGAGGTCAGGTCGACCAGCGCACTCTCCAGGCGGCGTCTGTTCGGCAGGTTGGTCAGCGGGTCGTGGTGGGCGATGTGATCGAGCTGATCTTGAAGGTGACGCAGCGCGGTGATGTCTTGTCCGATCCCGATCACGTAGCCATCGTGTTCGCCGGCCGTGGGCACCGCTGTGACGGTCCATTGGGCGTGGCCGTAGTCGCCGTCACCGCGGCGGTAACGGAGCTCGATCTCGCGGGTGGCGCCGGGGGTGTCCGCTAACTGTCGGAACACGGCCTGGGCCGCTGGTTCGTCATCGTGGTGAACGATCCCGAAGCCCGATGTGCCGCGCAGCTCGGCTACCGACCGACCGAGCATCCGTGCGAGCGTAGGGTTCGCGTCACGCAGCAATCCGTCGGTGTCGGTGATCGCGATGCCGACACCGGCATGGTCGAAGACTGTTCGAAACTGGAGGTTGACGGCACGGGCGGTCTCGTCCGCCGAGTGCCGGGCAGCGGCCATCGCGCGATACAGGGCGGCTTGCCCTTCGATCGTCCGACGGTGCAGTGCAACGGAGTACCCGATCCCGAACGCACCGGTGAAGCTGACCATCCGGCGCATCACAGCTGCATCGGGAGTCTCGAACAGTCGCTCCGGCAGGTCCGACAGCACCTCGATCACACCGGCTACCGCCTGCGGATCCGTGACATTCAGCTCGACCATCAGCGCCCCTGCGCGGTCGCCCACCCGATCCGGGGCGCCGTGCCCGGCCAGCGCAGCAAGAAGGTCGGCGACGAGGTCGGCGAGACGGGATCTGATGATGGGCGCAGCAGCCGGTACGTACGCACGGTGAAAGAGGATCGCGAGCAGTTCCTCGACAATCGCCTCCGCCGGGTCGCGAGCGGGCTCGGTCCGTTTCGCCACGCCACGCCTCCACCCACACCATCCGAGTCGCTGGTACGAAACCAGCCATGGCCACGACTGTTCGCGCGTCCGTCGGTACTGTCAACCATTGTCTCCAGAATCATAATGATATCGGATCGTCAGTTGCGTACAGCACATCGACCTGTGGTCGATCACCGGCTACGCTCTCTCGTAGTAGTCCGACACGAATCGAAGGTGCAGGTCAGGCAATGGAGACCGGTGAACCGCGTGGCCCCAAATCCCTCGACGTCCGCACGCCGAACTCCGCCCGCCTCTATGACTGCTTTCTGGGTGGGACGCATCATACTGTCGACGATCGGGCGCTCGCGGACGAGATCGCGCAGATCGCGCCGCACTGGGTCCTGGGTGCGCGACTGAATCGGGCCTTCGTTCGCAGCGCCGTCGAGCTGATGACGGGTGCGGGCATCGACCAGTTCCTCGATCTGGGTTCCGGTATCCCGACGGTCGGCAACGTCCACGAGATCGCCCAGCGTGCTATCCCGGACGCCCGGGTCGTGTACGTCGACTACGAACCGGTCGCGTTCGAGACTGCACAGAGCATGCTCGCCGGAAACGCGAACGCCATCGTCCTCCACGCCGACCTTCGCGACCCGGGCTCGATCCTCGACCACCCCGAGACCCGAGCCCTCATCGACTTCTCCCGGCCCGTCGGTCTTCTCCTCGTCGGCGTGCTCCTGTTCATCCCACCCAAGGACCGGCCCGGCGATATCGTCGCCACCTACCGCAACGCCCTCGCGCCGGGCAGCTATGTCGCCATCTCGCAGGTGAGCAACGACTGTCCCGACCCCGAGGTCGCCGCCGAAGTGGACCGTGCCGTCGCGATGTACCACGGGGTCGACGAACAACTCACCCTGCGCAGCCGCGACGAGATCGCCTCCTGGTTCGACGGCATGGAACTTCTGCAGCCAGGGCTGGTCAGCCAGACCGATTGGCGCACCGGCGGCACGCCACTGTCCACGGCGCAACTCGCTTGCCGATACGGCTACGTCGGCGTCGGTCGCAAGACCGCCTCGGTGTGAACCCTCGAACCTGGGTCGGCGTAGGTCGAGCGAGCGTGATCGCATAATTCGATGTTTCACGTGATACCAAAGTTGCGTGTGTGGCGAAAGTGACGTATTGTTCGACGCAGAGTGCGCTGCAGTACCACAGTTCCCCCTGGTATCAGCGGAGGTGAGGACGTAGGGGGATTCCCGCAGCCGGGCGGCGGTGTCGAAGGGAAGGACTGTGGTGGGGTCGACGGGGCCGCCGGCGTTGACGGTGGCGACGGCGAGCTTCTTGAGGGGGGCGTACAGGTCGATGCCTTCGAGGCGGACGACATCGCCGACGACGGCGTCGAGGAGTTCCCCGAGGTCGGCGGCGGCAGTGTGGTGGGCTTGAGCCGCGTAGTGGGCCAGGAGTGCGGCGAACAGCGGCCGTCGGACGGTGTCGGTGAGGACGGGGTCGATGGTGACCGGGCGGCCGGCGATCGTGGCGATCATGTTGGTGGCGGCAACCGCGGTCATCTCGGGAACATGGAGCCGGAGGACTGTCTGTGGGGTGGTGGTGTCGTAGGGGTCGGTGCGGCCGGTGATCAGGATCTGGCTACCGGGGTGGCGGAGGGCGAGTTCGTGGGCCGCGCGCAGGGTCGCGGCGCCGCGGTCGGGTGCTTCATCGAGGCCGTCGACGACCAGGGCGATGCCTTCGTTCGTGAGGGGGGTGGCGCCGAGCTCGTTGCGGACGTGCTCGCGCAGGGTGCCGGTGATGTCGACGGCACGGACGAACATCGGCCAGGGCGCGGTGGGGTCGGCGCGGGCGCGGTCGATGGTGGTGTTGTGCCAGTGGTCGGCGATCTCGGACTTGCCACTGCCGGGAGGGCCTGCGAGGAACGCGATCCGCCAGTCGGTGTCGGTGAGCTCGGGCAGGGCGGGAACGGGAACGGTGTAGCTGCGGTGGATTTCCGCGGTGGTCAGGCCGGAGCCGGCTCGGCGTTGGGCTCGGCGGACGCTGGCGAGTTCGGCGGTGATGTCGAGGTGCCGGGTTCGCTGGTCCACGGTGGTCGCGTTGGGGGCGTCGGTGCTGACGGTCGTGATGGGCAGCTCCACCGGCATGCCGACCGGGCCGAAGTCGTATTCGGGTACGCCGTGGAGGCGGCGCAGTAGAGGCTGGATTCCCTCAGGAGTGGTCGGGTCGACCTCGAACCAGTTCGAGGTGGCCACCAGCGACAGCGGGACGGCGTCCCTCTCGACTCCGGGGAGCAGTACCGGGATCACGCGGCGGGCGAACTCGTCCCGATCCATATTGAGCAGACCGAGCAGAGCGTTGGCCTCGATAACGGCGCCGGATCCGGACGTCGCCGGGCCGACATCGTCGTAGCGCTCGCTCCATGCGTCGTTGACGGCGATGAGGATGAAGTCGTCGGTATGGCCGATCCGGCGGGTGCCGATCCGCGCCCAGTCGGCGGCGGTGTGCCCGAACATCGAGTCGACTTCGGCGTCGATCCCGCATGCTCGCAGTTGCGCGACGAGGGCGTGGACCTGGTTCCTCCAGGCCTCGGTGCGCTCCGGGCTCCACCCCCGACCGGTGTGCGCCCAGATCACGAACGCGTGCACCGTGTCGTCCGCCGCCGCGGGATCGGACGGAGCTCCAGCGGTGGACTCGTCGCCGTCAGGGGCGGG
>CAJCHX010000725.1 GCA_903970215.1 Acidobacteriaceae bacterium | reverse complement strand
CCCTACGTCGACATGTTCGCCAAAGCCCTTGCCCAATTCGGCAAGCCCGCGCTGCCCATGGGCGTGCACTCGCCGGGCTTCGTCGCCGACACCGACGACGAGGCGCGCGAGCAGCTGTTCCCGCACTTCAAACGGGGCCGCGACCGGGTCGGTCGGGACCGCGGGTGGCCGCCCGTCACTCGGGCACAATTCGATGCCGAGATCGACAAGGGCTCGCTCTACGTGGGCTCGCCGGACACCGTGGCTGAGAAGATCGCGCAAACGGTGCAGACCCTCGACCTGTCACGGTTCGACCTGAAGTACAGCAACGGCACGCTGCCGCACGAGTCGCTGCTGCGCTGTATCGAGCTGTACGGGGCCGAGGTGATCCCCCGGGTGCGCACGTTGCTGGCGTAGCTGCGTCCGCTCCCCGGCCACGAATCGGGCGCCCACGGACGAATCGCACGGCGACGTAGGCCTACTCCTGGGACTATCGGGTCTCGACGTGACCTTCTTCGATCGAGAGAGGACCATCGATCGGGAGAGGGTCATCGATCGGAGAGGACGCAGTGAACCGGTGGGGCACGGTACGGCGCGCGGCGGCGTTCGCCGCGGGTGTGTGCGTGGCGGTCGCGGCGACGGCCTGTGCGCCGCATCTCGGACGGGACGCAGCCCCGTCCCCGGCCGCGGCAGACCGGTCCGGGGCGCAGTACCTACCATCCCCGGTCCACGGCTCGCTCGCGTCCCACGCCGCGGCGCGGGTCCCGGTCACCGGGGGACACGGCCGGTGCGTCGACACGTCGTCGCCGGCGGTGGTGGCCGCCGTCGCAGGGTTGGGTAGGGCGCCCCTCAGTGGTCGGCCATATGTCGCGTCCGCCGCGACGTCCGCGCCGGTGGGCTCCTGTCCCGACGTGATGTGGGTGCTCGCAAGACCGTCGGGCGCCACCGCGGGGTCCCCGTATCGGCTGCTGTTCTTCGACCGCTCGGGTGCACTACGGCCGACGTCGGGCCCGGCGACGGTTTACACCACGGTGGTGGGCTCGACCGGCGGCTCGGTGTCGGTGCAGTACCGCTGGCTGGTGGCCGGAGACAGCAGTTGCTGCCCGTCGGGCGGTCCGGTCGTCGTGCACTACGTGTTGTCGGGCGGGACGGTGCGCGCGGACCGCCCGGTGCCCACCCAGGCGTACGCCGGCGCCGCTCCGGTGCCCAGGCAGTCGGTCTCGACGACGACGCCCCGGCCGGTTGCGACCACCAGGCGACCCGCCACACGTGCTGCGGCGCCGTGCGCATCGGCGAGCGCCCAGGCGCTGGCCGACGTGGCGGCCAGCTCCGCGGTCGGGGCACGTCTGGTGTCGCCGATCGCGTTCGCCTCAGTGCGCTGCGATATCGACTGGGCGCTCGCTTATGCGGGACCGCGCGGCGACACCGCACAGCCCGCCTATGTGCTGTTCCGGCACACAGCCGCCGGGTGGCGCGCAGTCGTCGCGGGCAGCGCCATCGGCTGCTCGCAACTGGGTGTTCCCGAGGGGATCGCCGGCCGGATCGGTTGCGGCTGACGTACCGGACGGTGTGAACCGGGAGTCCGGCGCCTCGTGGAACCACGCGTGCGCGGCAGCAGCTGCGGCCCCGGCCACGAGGAGGCCGCCGACGACGTCGCTCGGGCGGTGCCATTGCAGCGCGATGACGCCCGTCGACACCGCGGCGACCACGACGGTGCCGCCGGCCGCAGTCCATCGTCGTGCGGTGCGGGGGACCGCTGCGGCGAGCGCAAGAGCGAGACCCGCGAACACGGCGACCGTGTTCGACGGGAACGAGTTCGATATCGGTCCCACGCCGAACCCCGGTCGTGCCAGGCCGTACTTCAACACGATCGCGCCGCCGATCGAGCCCAGCACCACCACCAGTGCATGCGCGAAGCGGCGCCGCATCGGCCGTCGCAGGCACGCGATCACCAGTGCCGCGCCTAGGGCGACGACCGCCGGGACCTGCACCTCACCGAGGATCCCCGACGTGGGGGCGCGCACCCCGAAGGCGCCGGAGACCACGGTCATGACCGTCTGGTCCGCCCGTTGACCGACGTAGGTTCCCACGCCCACGAGGTATGCCGCGAGTGCGGCACCGAGCAGGCCCGCCGCGCCGACCCCGGCGCGAACCGAGGTGGTGGAGTTCGCCATGGCTATACCGTGCCGTATCGAGGACCCGCCGCGGTATCACCCGCGGCGACCGGTGTGTCGTGTCCGCTACAGGTCCAGGCCGAGCAGGGCGTTCTCGATCAGCTCGGGCAGAGCGGGATGGATCCAGTACTGCCCGCGGGCCATCTCGCGCACGGGGATCGAGAACGACATCGCCGTGATCACCGACTGGATCAACGCCGACGCCTGGTAGCCGAGCAGGTGCGCGCCCACCAGGAGGCCGGTCGATCGGTCGGCGATCAGCTTGCACAGCCCCTCGGTGTCCTCCATCGCCCAGCCGTACGCGACGTCGCCGTAGGTCTGCACCTTCACCGCCACGTCCAGGCCGCGCCGCCGCGCCTGCGCCTCGGTCAGCCCCACCGACGCGACCTGCGGACGGGTGAAGACCGCGCCCGGCACGAACCGGTGATCGCTGGTGGCCACGGGGGAGTCCCAGTCGGCCAGCAGGTTCGCCTGCACGACGCGGGCCTCGTGGTTGGCCACGTGCTTGAGCAGATAGTGGCTGCTCACGTCGCCGAGCGCGTAGATCCCGCGGACCGGGGTGCGCTGGTGCGGATCGACCGGGACGCGCCCCGCGTCGTCGAGCTCGAGGCCTGCGGCCGATACGCCGAGCCCGTCCCCGTTGGGGCGCCGCCCGGTGGCGACCAGCAGCACGTCGGCAGCGACGGTGGTTCCGTCGGTGAGGTCGACCTCGACCCCGGCGCCCACGTTGCGCGCGGCCCGCACCTCGGTGCCCAGCCGCACATCCCACCGCCGGGTGACGATCTCGGTGAACCGGTGCGAGATGGTGTCGTCCTGCGCGCGCAGCAGCCGCGGGCCGCGTGCCACGACGGTCACCGCCGAGCCCAGACCGGAGAAGACGTGGGCGAACTCCGCAGCGATGTAGCCGCTACCGACGATCACCACCCGGGCCGGCAGTTCCGGCAGCCGCATGATGTCGTCGTTGGTATGGAAGGCCACGCCCGATTCGGCGATCACCGGCGGGATCACGGGGCGCGATCCCGCGGCGATCACCACCTGCCGTGCGGCGACGACCGTACCGTCGGCGAGCGTCAGCCGATGCAGGTCACCGTCCGGCGAGATGAATGTGGCGTCCTGTTGGAACACCGTGATGTTGGGGCAGTCCTCGACCCGGTACCGAAGGCCGCCGGCCGAGATCGGGTCGATCCGGCCGAACACACGGTCGCGGATGTCCGCCCACCGGGTACCTGCCACAGAGCTGTCGACACCCAGCCGAGCGCCGTCGCGCGCCTCGTCGGCGACGTCGGCCGGGTAGACGAACATCTTGGTGGGGATACAGCCGATGTTCAGGCAGGTGCCGCCATAGGCCCCGTCGTACACGCCGCGGTCGATGATGGCGATCGACCGGTCGGCGAAGCGGTCGTCCGGGATGGAGTTCCCGCTGCCCGAGCCGATGATCACCAGATCGAACTCGCGTGCCGCGGCCGTCATCGCTCGACCTCGCGGCCGAGCCACGAAGCGACCTCGGCGAACGCGGTCTCGCGCACCGTCGGCCGGGACAGGAAGACGTCGTGCGTGGCGTCCTTCACCGGAATCACGGTGGTCCGATCGCCCAGGCAGCCCGACCATTTCGCGATCTGCCTGGTGTCGAGCACGACGTCCGCGGTGGCCGCCTCGGGCTGGTACTCCTTGGGTGCGAAGCTGCGCCGCGACCGCAGGACCAGCGACGGCACGCCGACGTCGAGGCCGCGGTGCAGCAGCGAGTGCCCCATCCTGATGGCGCGGAGCCAGCCGAACCGCACCGGGAAGCCCTCGATGGGCTTGATCGACGTGTCGAAGTCCCACTCGCCGTGCGCACTGACGTGCAGGCTCTGCCCGTACACGCCGATCGCCTCGACCGGGAGCGGGCGCGTGCCGACCGTCTTGCCGATGAGCTTCACCACCGGCGTCGCGACCTCCCGCAGCACCATCGAGCCCTGCAGGTCGAACCACGGGCTGTCCAGCACCACGCCGACGATGTCGCCGAGCCGGCCCTGCTGCCGGAGCCGGTCGAGCCACAGTGCCACCACCAGCCCACCCGTGGAGTGCGCGGCCATCACCAGCGGCAGCCCGGGATGCTCCGCGCCGATGGCCGCGACAGCGAGGTCCAGCTCCTGGTCGTATACCGCGAGGTCGGTCGTGTAGTGGGCCGACTGACCTGCGCGCAGCGACCGCCCGCACTTACGCAGATCGAGTGCGTAGAACGCGTATCCCCGTCGAGCGAAGAACTCGGCGACGTGACGCTGGAAGAAATAGTCGGAGAATCCGTGCACCCACAGCACCGCCCGCTCGGCGGGCTGGGGGGTCTGCGTGTACTTGACCAGAGTGGCGACGACGGTGCCTGGCGTCCCGTCCGGACCGGGCTCGCCGTCCGGGTCGCGGCCGAGGTCGAAGGTGTGGGCGACGAAGCCGTCGCCGAGGATGTCCGGCGCGTATTCGAGAATGGAGGTCGACACGCCGCCAACTCTAATGACCGGGGCGAGTAATGTGCTGCGCGCGGGCGATGGCGCTGTCGCGCCGGTCCGCCCTGACCGGGACCCGATGAGGAAATGGATGTGTCGATGGCCCAGAACGTGATCGAGACCGACGTTGCGCTGGTCGGCGCGGGCATCATGAGTGCCACCCTGGGCACGCTCATCCGGAAGCTCGAGCCGAGCTGGTCCATCCACCTGTTCGAGGCGCTCGACGCGGCCGCCGCAGAGTCGTCCGACCCGTGGAACAACGCCGGTACCGGCCACTCGGCGCTGTGCGAGCTCAACTACACGCCGCAGCAGGCCGACGGCTCCGTCGACATCTCGAAGGCCATCGCGATCAACGAGCAGTTCCAGGTTTCGCGCCAGTTCTGGTCGTACGCCGTCGACTCGGGCATCTTCTCCGACCCGTCCGACTTCATCAACCCCATCCCGCACGCCAGTTTCGTGCACGGCGCCGACAACGTCGACTACCTGCGCAAGCGCTACGACGCGCTGGCGCACCAGACCTTGTTCGAGGGGATGGAGTTCTTCACCGACCCGGCGACGTTCACCGATCACCTGCCGCTGATGGCCGCGGGCCGCGACTTCTCCGACCCTGTGGCCGTCAACTGGTACGAGGGCGGCACCGACGTCGACTTCGGCTCGCTCACCAAGAAGCTGCTCAACTTCATCGGCGAAGGCGGCTCGGTCCACTTCGGCTGCAAGGTCACCGACCTCAGCCGCACCGCCAACGGCTGGAAGCTGACCGTCAAGAACCTGCGCACGTTGGAGAAGACCGAGGTCAACGCGCGCTTCGTGTTCGTCGGAGCCGGCGGTGGCGCGCTGCCCCTGCTGCAGAAGTCGGGAATCAAGGAGGCCAAGGGCTTCGGTGGGTTCCCCGTATCCGGCCAGTTCTTCCGGTGCACCAACCCGGAGCTCATCGAGAACCACGCCGCCAAGGTGTACGGCAAAGCCGCCGTGGGCGCTCCGCCGATGTCGGTACCGCACCTGGACACCCGCGTCATCGAGGGCAACAAGGGGCTGCTGTTCGGCCCCTACGCCGGGTTCTCGCCCAACTTCCTCAAGGCCGGCAAGTTCACCGACCTGCCGCTGTCGGTCAAGCCGAACAACCTGATCCCGATGATGGCGGTGGGCCTCAAGGAGATGGGGCTGACGAAGTACCTCATCGGTGAGGTGACGCAGTCGATGCACCACCGGGTGGACACCCTGTCGGAGTTCCTGCCGCGGGCCGAGGG
>CAJCHX010000724.1 GCA_903970215.1 Acidobacteriaceae bacterium | reverse complement strand
CGAGCACGAGGCGATCGATGCGATCCGCGCCTATCTGTCCTACCTCCCGCCGTCGGCTGACGGCAGCCCGGTGCGCGGTGCTGCGCCGTACTTCCCCGGCGACGGGGCGGACGGCATCGATCGGCTGGTGCCCGCGTCGATGCGGCAGGGATACGACGTCGTCGACGTGATCGAGGCGCTCGCAGATCGAGACACGGTGTTCGAGGTCAAGCGCACGCACGCGCCCAACATCGTGACCGCACTGGCCCGGATCGCGGGCCGTCCGGTGGGGTTCGTGGCGAACCAATCCCTTTATCTGGCAGGGGCGCTGGATAGCGCGGCGTGCGAGAAGGCCGCCCATTTCGTGGCGGTCTGCGACGCGTTCGGGCTGCCGCTCGTGATCCTCATCGACCTGCCCGGCTTCCTCGTCGGTGCCGCTGCGGAGGAGGGGGGACTCGTGCGTCGCAGCGCGCGGCTGGGCTATGAGTTCGCCAACGCGACGGTGCCCCGGTTCGTCGTGGTGACGCGCAAGGCGTACGGCGCCGCGTACATCGTCATGGGCGGCGGACGCAGCATCGAGGCCGACCTCTCGCTCGCGTGGCCCACCGCCGAGATCTGCGCCATCCCGATCGAGAGTGCCGTCGACCTGGCGTTTCGTGGCGATTACGAGAACGCGCCCGATCCGGCCGCACGGCGCGGCGAGTTGATCACCCTGTTCCAGGCCAACGTCGACCCGTTGCTGGCCGCCGATGGGTTCGGTATCGACGACGTGGTGCTGCCGTCACGGACTCGGGACCTGTTGGTCGAAGCGCTCGGTAGGGTCAGGCCCCGACGCTCGCCCCGGGTGCCTGGTAAGCGGCGGTCGATCTCCCCGATCTGACCTCCGTCACGCACCCTGGTCGTCGAGATCGACCCGGATGGTCAGCAGATCGGTACCCAACGCCGACACAGCTGTGCTGTTGGACCGCGGCAGCCGCTGCAGCCGCGCCCGGGCGTCGTCGTCGCGCAGGACGTGTGCCGTGCCGCTGATCCATACGCCCTGGTCGCGGACCCGTACCCGCGGGTCGGTCAGGATGTTCTTGACGTAGTCGGATTTGTCGCCGTGTTCGGATACCAGCCAGAACTGCCCTCCGGCGCGCCGCCCGCCGATCGGTGTCTGCCGTGGCTGGCCACTCTTGCGGCCCGTGGTCTCGATCAGTTGCTGCCGTGGCACGCGGCGCATGATCGGATTGACGCGCCGCTGGAGTGCGGTCACGAGCGTGAACTTCAGGTCTGCGGCCACCGTGGTCTCCCTCGATCAGCTGGGTCGTGTCCAGGCTAGCGTGCCTGCACAAGCTCGCCGTCTGCGCTGCTGACACTTCACGTCTGCGCTGCTGACAGTTCAAGGAGGTGGGACAGTCGTGGCTAGACTTGCGGGATCGAACCGGCCGACGAGATGGGATGGGATGGCACTGTCGATGTCCGAGCACATAGGCGCCACGAGGCGCCTGCCGGAGAGTCTCGTGGACGTTGCCGAGCGTCGCATCCGCGAGGCGATCTTCTCGGGCTCTCTGGCGCCGGGGGAGCGGGTCATCGAGGAGGACCTGTGCGCCGACCTGGGGATCAGCCGGGCGCCGGTGCGCGAGGCTCTGCGCCTTTTGGCGCAGCAGGGGCTGGTGGAGCATCAACCGCGGCGCGGCACGCGGGTGGCTCAGTGGTCGCCGCGCGATATCCTCCAACTGTTCGAACTCCGTCAGCTGCTCGAGCGATTCGCGTTGGAATCCGCTCTGCCGCTGGCTGATCCGGACCGCCAGCTGGCTCCGGTGCGTGCGGCGGTCGAACAGATGAGGAAGGCGGCCGACGAGCTCGACAAGGACGACGCGCACCGCGCTTTCCATACCGCGGTGGTGGGGCTTGCGGGTAACAAGCAGCTCGACATCGCACTGCAGCCCGTTCTGCTCAAGCTCCAGCTCCCGATGGCGGTCAACCTGAGGGCGGAGACGGTCGCGCACCACGGGGCGCAGGACGGTCTGCGGCGGCACGCGGCGATCCTGGCGGCTCTCGAGACGAACGACCCGGAGGTCGCGGTGACGGCGCTGCGGGACCACGGGCACCTGAGGTACCTCGGTCTGGTCGCGGCGTCGTCCGACGGTGGCGGCGAGCCGGAGAACGCGTCCGTGCGCAGCGGCTAACACGATCGACACAAGCACGTTCCTTGCGCGCAAAACTGATTGTCGACAATCGACGGTATGTCAGCTGCGTTCACTGCCGGACCGAGGCTCGGTCCCTCCATCGCCGAGATCCTCGACCGCCACCTGACGTCTGCCGGTTCCCCCACCGCGACGGCGCGGGCGGTCGCTGACGCGATCGCCGAGTCGGGGGACGACGGAACCTGGTTGTCCACGGTGCCTCGTCCCGAATTGCTAGCGGCTGCAGCCGATCTGGAGCGGCGGCCGGACGCCCGGACACTGCCGCTGTACGGGGTCCCCTTCGGGGTGAAGGACAGCATCGATGTCGCTGGGGTGCCCACTACTCTGTCGTGCCCCGACTACGCCTACGTCGCACAGGACACGGCGCCGGTCGTGCAGCGTCTCCTGGACGCGGGCGCACTGTACGTGGGCAAGACCAATCTCGACCAGTTCGCTACCGGACTCAACGGCACCCGGACCCCGTACACCGTCCCCCGCAGCGTGTACGGCGGCGAGATGATCTGCGGCGGTTCGAGTTCGGGATCGGCGCGGGCGGTGGCGCTCGGCCAGGTGCCGTTCGCGGTGGCGACCGACACGGCCGGGTCCGGCCGGGTTCCCGCGGCTCTCAACGGGATCGTCGGGTACAAGCCGTCGCGCGGGCTCATCAGCACCGTGGGGCTCGTGCCCGCCTGCAGGTCGTTGGACTGCATCACCCTGATGGCCGGCTGCATCGACGACGTCGACCGCGTGATGGCGGTGATCACCGGCCGTGACGACGACGATCCGTGGTCGCGGTCCCCGGGACCGCGGTACAGCGGGACGACGCTCACCGTCGGGCTCCCGCCCGAGACCGAATTGATGTTCTTCGGCGACAGCGGGATGCGGGACGCGCACCTTCGATTCCGCAGCGCGCTACTGCGCGACGCGTCGCGCGGTGACGTGGACGTCGAGGTGGTGCCGGTGTCGCTCGCGCCGTTCCTCGCTGCGGGCGAATTGCTCTACGCCGGGCCGTGGGTGGCCGAACGCCTGACGGTGTTCGGGGACTTCCTGGCCGAGCACCCCGAATCGATCCACCCCGTTGTGCGCGAGATCCTGCGCAGCGGTACCGGTTACACCGCCGTCGACGCCTTCGCCGCCATGCAGAAGTTGCAGGAGCTGCGGGCGCTCACGGCACGGGTGTGGCGGGACGTCGACGTGCTGGTGATCCCCACCATCGGGCGCACGTTCACCGTCGACGAGGTGATGGCACAGCCGACCGCCACGAACACGATGCTGGGGAACTACACCCACTTCGGCAATCTCCTCGACCTGCTCGGTGTCGCCGTCCCCCGGGGGCACACCGCAGACGGCCGACCACACAGCGTGACGCTACTGGGCCCCGCACTCGCCGACGACGCGGTGCTGCACTTCGCGTCCCGCCTGCTCCAGCAGCCGCGGACGCAGCGGCCCAGCCCCGCAACCGCACCCACGCGTTGAGCACCCTCGAACACCCACACGTTGAACGGAGAACACCGTGGCCGCTTCCATCTCCCTTCCCGCACAGCCCGGACCGATCGAGCTCGACGTCGATCACACGGCGCTGCTGATCATCGACATGCAGC
>CAJCHX010000723.1 GCA_903970215.1 Acidobacteriaceae bacterium | reverse complement strand
CGCCATCAGCGCGGTCACGGCGGGAGCTCGCATACTGCCGACTACCTGCTCGACGACCTGGCCGCCGACGCGGAGCGGGTCATCGCCGCCCTCGGCCTCGGCCGGGTCGATGTCGTAGGGCACTCGCTGGGCGCCCAGACGGCGCTCCGGCTCGCGTGGCGCCGTCCGGATCTGGTGGATGCGCTGGTGCTCGAAGAGATGCCGCCGATGCCCATGCGGCCGGACCAGATCCGCGGACCCGCCGACATGCCACTCACCCCACGACGGATACTGCTGGGCGCCAAGCAGATCGTAGGATCGCCCGGCGCGGTCCTGCGTTACGACCGCACCGTCTACGACAAGGTCGCGCCACAGTTCGTGGTGGACCCGCGGTGGTGGGATCGCCTGCGCCGGACCCCGCAGCGCACGCTGGTCGTATCAGGCGGGCCCGGAGACTTCCTCGCGCCCGAGCACCTGCGCCTCGTCGTCGACGCGATGCCTGACGCTACCTATGCCGAGCTGCGCGGAGGGCACACCACGCATCGCGAGGCCCCGGCGGTGTTCCAACGGCGGCTACTCGACTTCCTTCTGCGGTAATAGTGTGGGTAATAGTGTGAAGGACATGGCAGCCGACACACGTGGACAGAGCACCGACGATTCAGGCGGCAGCTACGTCGTCGCGAACCGGCCGTACGAGCGCGACACCCGCTACATCGAGACCCGGATCACGCGCGACGGCGCCGACGGTTACCCGGTGGAAGCCGGTCGATACCGCCTGGTGGTCTCGTACGCGTGCCCGTGGGCTACGCGCACCATCATCGTCCGGCGGTTGCTGGGCCTCGAAGACGCGATCTCGATGGGCGTGTGCGGCCCGACCCACGACAAGCGGTCGTGGACGTTCGATCTGGACCCGGGCGGCGTGGATCCGGTACTGGGGATCCCACGGCTGCAGGACGCCTATTTCGCGCGGATCCCCGGGTATCCCAAGGGGATCACGGTCCCGGCGATCGTCGATGTCCCCACCGGTGCGGTGGTCACCAACGACTTCCCGCAGATCACCATCGACTTCGAGCTGGAGTGGGCGGACTTCCACCGTGCCGGTGCGCCGCAGCTGTACCCCGAGGACTTGCGCGGCGAGATAGACGAGGTGAACAAGCTGGTCTATCGGGACGTCAACAACGGTGTCTACCGGTGCGGATTCGCGGGCTCACAAGAGTCTTACGACGCCGCGTACGATCAGCTGTTCTCGCGGCTGGACTGGCTGTCCGAACGGCTGTCGACGCAGCGGTACCTGGTGGGCGACACCATCACCGAGGCCGACGTGCGACTGTTCACGACACTCGCCCGGTTCGATCCCGTCTACCACGGGCACTTCAAGTGCAACCGCGAGAAGCTCTCCGAGATGCCGGTGCTGTGGGCCTACGCGCGGGACCTGTACCAGACCCCCGGTTTCGGCGATTCGACGAACTTCGATCACATCAAACGGCACTACTACCAAGTTCACCGTGACATCAATCCGTCCGGAATCGTCCCCAAGGGCCCCGACCTGGCCAACTGGAACACCCCGCACGGCCGGGAGTCGTTGGGCGGCAGTCCGTTCGGATCCGGTACGGCGCCGCAGCCTCGATAGTCGGTCTGCGACCCACGGTCGACGGGTCACCACTGCGCCCGCCCCCAGAGTGGGGACGGGCGCAGCGTAACCCTCGAGGTCGACAGTGTTACAGCGTCGCCGGAGCCACCTGCGATCCCGACAGCGTGCGCCAGGCGTACACGAAGATGAGGGCACTCAACGGGTACGTCACCAGCAGGCCGACGCCGCAGAGGACCGCGCCGACGAGGTTGATCAGGTACGCCACGACCACGACGACCAAGACCTGGACGATATGGGCCCGTCCCAGGGCGACGCTCGCTTTGATCCCCTCGACCGGGGAGAGCGACCGGTCGATCACCGCATAGTTGGTGAACACGAACAGGATGCCCACGAGTACGCCCAATACGATGGCGACCACGGCGCCGAGGACGATGCCCACGGTCCCCAATAGACCCAGAAGCAACAGCGGTACCACCACGACGACGGCTCCGATGACGCCGACGATCAGGGTGGCCGCGACTACGTTGCCGACGTGTCGAGGTCTGAAGAACGAGCCGATCTGCACCTGCTGGCCATTGGCGATATCCAGCAGGCCACCGATATACGCCGACTGAACGGCACCGGCCACCAGGATCAACACCAAGGCACCGATCACCGTCACCGCGATGAACCCACCGGAGTACGAGGAGCTGACGGTCGTGACACCGTCGGCCGTCGTGGTGACGTTGCTCGACGACAGGCTCACCGCGATCCCCTGGAAGATGCCATCGACGACCGCCAGGATGATCCCCAGCACCAGAGTCGCCACGATCACCGC
>CAJCHX010000722.1 GCA_903970215.1 Acidobacteriaceae bacterium | reverse complement strand
GTGGACGGCTTCCGGTTCGATCTGGCGAGCGTGCTGGGGCGAGGCCGGATGCGCGCCGGGACCAGGGGGTCGGTGATCCCGTTCGACCGCAGGGCACCGCTGCTGTCCGCCATCGCCGCCGACCCGGTGCTGTGCGCGCGCAAACTGATCGCGGAGCCGTGGGACGCGACGGGCGAGGGCTATCAGGTGGGTAACTTCGGCCGGGCCTGGGCGGAGTGGAACGACAAGTACCGCGACACCGTGCGCGGTTTCTGGGCGGGCACATCGACGATCGGTGACCTGGCGTCGCGGGTGTCCGGCAGCCAGGACCTGTTCGAGCGGTCCGGTCGATCGCCGTTCGCGTCCGTGAACTTCGTGACCGCGCACGACGGCTTCACCGCGCGCGACGTGGTGAGTTACACCCGCAAGCACAACGCCGCCAATGGCGAGCGGGGCCGTGACGGCACCGACAACAACCGGTCGGTCAACCACGGCTTCGAGGGAGCCACCACCGACCCCGTGATCGTCGCCGCCCGACACCGGCACGTCAGGGCCTTGCTGGCCACGCTTCTGCTGTCCAACGGAACGCCGATGTTGCTTGCGGGCGACGAGATGTATCACACCCAGTTCGGCAACAACAACGCCTACTGCGTCCCCGAGCACACGCCGGCAGCGGATGCCTTCGCGATCGACTGGGAGCACCCCGACCCGAGCCTCACGGCATTCGTCGCGCGCCTCACGACACTGCGCCGCGCCGCGCCGGTGTTGCGGCAGGACGAGTTCTTCGACGGCCGCCTCACCCCCGACGGGGAGCCGGACCTCGCCTGGTTCGGCGGTGACGGTGCGGAAGTGCCGTCCGGCGCGTGGCAGTCGGCCGACCAGACGACTCTGCAGGCATGGGTCGACGGCTACGACGTCCGTTCGCCCAGTCACGACCGCGGCGTCCCCGCGGGCAACGTACTCGTGGTGTGCCATTCCGGCGGCCCGGCCGACATCGTCCTCGGCGCGCCCCCGCAGTGCACACACGGATGGGAACTGGTTCTGGACTCGTCCCAGCCGACCGGAGTCCCTGTCGGGCCGACGTATTTCGGGCCGCGCGCGGCCGTCGAACTCGACGGCCCGACAGTCCTGGTGTTCCGGGAGCCCTGAGGCTGCGCAAAACCAGCAGCGTGGGGCCGAGCCGTCGCAGACATCGCGATGCCGCGGTGCCACGCTGCTGGTTTTGCCGCGATCAGTCGAGCGGCACGCGGCGCAGGCGGCCGTCCTCGGCGTCGGCCGCCTCTATCTCGTCCCGGGTCACCCCGAGGAAGAACAGCACCGCGTCGAGGTACGGGTGCGACAGCGCTGCGTCCGCGACCTCGCGAAGCGCGGGTTTGGCGTTGAACGCGATGCCCAGGCCGGCCGCGGACAGCATGTCGATGTCGTTCGCGCCATCGCCCACCGCCACCGTCTGCGCCAGCGGCACATCGGCGTCCGCGGCGAACTCCCGCAACGCCCGCGCCTTCGCGGCGCGGTCGACCACGTCACCCAGTACGCGGCCGGTGAGGTGCCCGTCGACCACCTCGAGATGGTTGGCCCGCACGAAGTCGAGCTCGAGCTCCGCGGCGAGCGGCTCGATCACGGCGGTGAACCCGCCGGAGACGACGCCGCACCGGTAGCCGAGCCGCTTGAGAGTGCGGATCGTGGTGCGCGCGCCGGGAGTCAGCTGCAGTTCGGCGGCGACATCGTCGATCACGCTCGCCGGAAGTCCCGCCAGGGTCGCGACCCGGCGGTGCAGCGACTCGGCGAAATCGAGCTCGCCGCGCATCGCGGCCTCGGTGACGGCGGCGACCTCCGCCTCCTTCCCGGCGCGCGCGGCGAGCATCTCGATCACCTCGCCCTGCACGAGCGTGGAGTCGACGTCGAACACCACGAGCCGCTTCGATCGCCGGGCGATCCCGGCGCGTTCGACGGCGATGTCGACCCCCTGCGCCTTGGCCACGGCGGCCAGGTCGACGCGCACCCGGGCGTCGGCGTCCGGGCGGTCGCCCACGGTGACCAACAGCTCGAGCCCGGTCACCGGGTAGTCGGCGACCCCGCCGATGGATTCGATGTTGACGCCGGCCGCGGCGAGCGTGGACGCGACCGCGGAGAGGGCGCGGGCGGTGATCGGCGCCCCGAGTACCACGACGGCGTGGGTCGGGACCGCGGGCCGAGCCGGCGGGGTGGCGGAGATCTCGACGGCGACGTGCATGCCCACTGAGTTCATCGCTTGCTCCACGACGTCCTGCACATGCTCCGGGTCGCCGTGCGCCTCCGCCAGGACTCCGAGAGTCAGCTTGCGGCGGATCACCACCTGTTCGACGTCCAGGATGCTCAGATCGTTCTTCGCGAGCACTCCGAACAGGACCGAACTGACGCCGGGGCGGTCGTTGCCGGTGACGGTGATCAGGATCGTCGTCGGCCGATGAGAGGAATGAGAGGAGTCCGCAGCACGCGCGTCAGGGCCGGTCGGGTAGGGCTTGGGCACGCCGTCGAGCCTATTCGCCGCTCCGGCCCCGCGCGCGACCAGGTCGACCGCCCGAGCACCTCCCGACAGACGCCGACGGCGGCGTCTCCCTGACCGGGAGACGCCGCCGTGGCGGGTCGAGCTTGGGCTGTCAGTGGCTGGCACCCTCGGGCTTCTTGTGGCCCGGGCCGACGTGCAGTTCGTCGCGCATCCGCTCGATCATGTGCGGATAGTGCAACTCGAAAGCGGGACGCTCCGAACGGATCCGGGGCAGCTCCGTGAAGTTGTGGCGCGGCGGCGGGCAGCTGGTGGCCCACTCGAGGCTGTTGCCGAAGCCCCACGGATCGTCGACGGTGACCACCTCGCCGTAGCGGTAGCTGCGGAAGACGTTCCAGATGAACGGCAGGGTCGAGGCGCCGAGGATGAAGGCTCCGACGGTCGAGATCCGGTTGAGGTCGGTGAAGCCGTCGGACGCCAGGTAGTCGGCGTAGCGGCGGGGCATGCCCTCAGCACCCAGCCAGTGCTGCACCAGGAAGGTCATGTGGAAGCCGATGAACGTGAGCCAGAAGTGCCAGCGGCCCAGCTTCTCGTCCAGCATGCGGCCGGTCATCTTGGGGAACCAGAAGTAGATCCCGGCGTACGTGGCGAACACGATGGTGCCGAACAGCACGTAGTGGAAGTGCGCGACCACGAAGTAGGTGTCGGACACGGCGAAGTCGATGGGCGGCGAGGCCAGCAGCACACCGGTCAGACCACCGAACAGGAACGTCACGATGAATCCGACCGCGAACAGCATCGGCGATTCGAAGGTGATGTGACCTCGCCACATCGTGCCTATCCAGTTGAAGAACTTCACGCCGGTAGGCACCGCGATGAGGAAGGTCATGAAACTGAAGAACGGCAGCAGCACCGCACCCGTGGCGTACATGTGGTGCGCCCACACCGCGACCGACAGCGCTGCGATGCCGAGCGTGGCGTACACCAGGCCGTTGTAGCCGAAGCAGGGCTTCCGGCTGAAGACCGGGAAGATCTCGGAGACGATCCCGAAGAACGGCAGCGCGACGATGTACACCTCTGGGTGACCGAAGAACCAGAACAGGTGTTGCCACAGGATCACGCCGCCGTTGGCCGGATCGTATATATGAGCGCCGAACGCGCGGTCCACCTCGAGCCCCATCAGCGCCGCGGTCAGCAGCGGGAAGGCGAGCAGGATCAGGATCGACGTCACCAGGATGTTCCAGGTGAAGATCGGCATGCGGAACATGGTCATGCCCGGCGCCCGCATGCAGATGACGGTGGTGATCATGTTGACGGCGCCGAGGATGGTGCCCAGACCACCCACACCGAGGCCGAGGATCCACAGGTCGGCACCGGGGCCGGGCGAGTGCAGCGCGTCGGTGAGCGGGGTGTACGCGGTCCAGCCGAAGTCGGCGGCGCCACCGGGGGTGATGAAGCCGGACAGTGCGATGAGGGCACCGAACACGAACAGCCAGTAGCCGAACGCATTGAGCCGCGGGAACGCGACGTCGGGTGCGCCGATCTGCAGCGGAAGGACGAAGTTCGCGAACCCGATGACGATCGGGGTCGCGTAGAGGAGCAGCATCACGGTGCCGTGCATCGTGAACAACTGGTTGAACTGCTCGGTGGAGAGGAACTGCAGGCCCGGCTCGGCGAGCTCGGCGCGCATCAGCAGCGCCATCAAGCCACCGATCAGGAAGAAGCCGAAACACGTGACGATGTACATGATGCCGAGCATCTTGTGGTCGGTCGTCGTGACCAGCTTGTAGATGAACGACCCCTTGGGCCCCGTCCGCTGCGGGTACGGACGTGCGGCAGTCAACTGGACTGCCGGACGATTCGCTTGCGCGGTCACTATTCCTCCTGCCGTGTGGCCGGTCGGCCCGGCGTCGAAGACGCCCAGGCCAGTGGCCGATCTACAACCCCTGACGGTCCAAAGCGAACGATCCGCTCCAGGAGAGGATAAACCCTCGCCCCGACGTATGTCCGCGTGGTCCTACGTTGCGTCGTAATCGAGTCGGGCACGCGGCGACTGCTAGCGTGGCGCTCGGATCGACGATGCCGCCGAGTTGACGAAGGAGCGTGTCGTGACCTGGTACGACGGGGCCGACCGTACGGGCCGAACGCGCCGCACGGTCGGGGCGGCCGTGGTCGCGCTGACACTGGTGGGTGCGGCGGCGCTGTCCGCGTGCGGCGGAGGCGACGAGCCGCTCGAGCGCACCATGTCCTCCGTCGCCGAGACGACCACCCGACTCGCCTCGGCGGACATCATCGGCCTCGACCGCGACCCGAACGCCGCGTGCGCGGCGCCCAACCGCTCGACGGCAGCGCCGGCTCGGATCGTGGTGGCGGATCCGACACTGCTCGACGGACTGTGCGCGCTCGGCCTCCAGGACCGCGTCGTCGCGGTGGCAGGCACCGCAGCGCCGTACCTGGGCACCCAGCTCGGCGCCGTTCCGCGCGCGGCAGGGCCGGCGCGCGCCGGCGACCTGGTGCTCGGCACAGCGGACAGCCGCGCCGCCAACGCCCAGCTGGGGAATGCGACCGTCGTCGCCGCACCGGCAGCCGGGTGGCGCGCGTCGTTCCAGGCGGTCGCCGACGCCGTTCGCCTGCCGGCGTTGGGACGCACGATCCTGGCTGGATACCAGAGGTCGGTGGCCTCCACGGCTACATCGATCGACGCGACCCACAACATGATCTCGCTGGTTCGCTTCACCGCGGACTCGAAGGCGCTCGCCGAGGGCACGGCCCCACTGTGTGCGCAGGTTCTCGCCGACCTCGGCATCGAGCGCCCGGCCGCCCAGACCGGGAGGGCGCCCGTAGCGCTGACCGGTAGCGACTTCTCGGCCGCCGACGGCGACCTCATATACGTGAGCTACCAGGGGCCGCAGGGCCAGGCGTTCGGCATGCGGGTCATGGAGTCGGGCCCCTGGCTCTCCCTGCGCGCCGTGAGCGCGAAGCGACAGCTGCTGGTGGACGACGGTGCCTGGTACTCGCCCGGCGGTCCGGTGGCCGCCGGGGCCGTGCTGCACGACGTCGCGAACAGCATCCGCTCGTCCTCCTGATTTCTGATTCCTGAGACACCGGTCACATCCGATCCGGAGCTACCCGGACGTCACCTCACGGGAAGAAACCTTCCCTCGCGCTTGTTTTGGGTGATAGAGTCTCGTTGATTTGTTATCACTCAGCTGCCCTACCTGCACAGATGGATGTGGCGATCTCCACACCGGCGGGCCGCAGACGAGCGAGACATGCAGGAAAGGAAGGCGTTCCATGGCTATCATGAACATCTCACGGCGGCCCCTGACCCATATGGGCCGGATGCGCGGGCGGTCGTTCCCCGGGCAGAGCGAGTACGAGCAGACCCTGCAAGACCTCTCCGATGCGTCGGTACACCGCAACTTCGACCCCTATCTCGATATCGACTGGGACTCCCCCGAGTTGGCGATCGTTCCCGACGACCCGCGCTGGGTCCTCAACGAGCGGTTCGACCCGATCGGGCGTAGCGATTGGTACCAGGCGCAGCCGCTGGACAAGCAGATCGCTATCGGCATGTGGCGCCAGGCGAACGTCGCCAAGGTCGGCCTCCAGTTCGAGTCGATCCTGATCCGCGGCATCATGCAATACACGGCTGCACAGCCGAACAACTCCGTCGAGTTCCGCTACGCGACGCACGAGGCCAAGGAGGAGTGCAACCACACCCTGATGTTCCAGGAGTTCGTCAACCGGACCGGCGTGGACGCCCCCGGTGGCGCGTGGTGGTTCCGCCGACTGTCTCCGCTGATCCCGCTGTTCGCCACCATCGCACCGCTCGTCTTCTACATGGGCGTGCTGGCGGGCGAAGAGCCCATCGACCACCTGCAGAAACAGTTCCTCCGCTCCGGCGACACCCAGCACCCCGCGATGACCCGGGTCATGCAGATCCACGTCGCCGAGGAGGCCCGGCACATCTCGTTCGCGCACCAACTGCTCGAGCGGCGAATCCCGACCCGCGGCAAGTTCCCGCAGTTCCTCCTGTCGCTGGCCATGCCCCTGATCATGCGCATCCTGATGAGCGCGATCATGGTGCCGCCGCGCCAGTTCTGGGCGACCTTCGACATCCCCCGCGAAGTGAAGAAGGACATCTTCTGGCGGTCGCCGGATTCCAAGGCGGCACGCGAGGAGATCTTCGGCGACGTCCGCATGCTCTCCGAGCGCTCCGGCCTGATGAACCCCGCTTCGCGGTTGCTGTGGCGCACCCTCGGCATCTACGGCCGCACGTCCCGCTTCCGCAGTGAGCCGTCGTACCCGGCCCAGTAGGTCCCGGTAGCAAGTCCAGTGAAGGAAGGCCGACGATGGCTTTGATGAACATCACCAAGCGACCGCTCACGCAGATGGCCCGGATGCACGCGCGGCCGTTCCCCGGCCAGGCCGAATACGAGCAGACCTTGCAAGATCTGTCCGACGCGTCGGTACACCGTAACTTCGATCCGTACCTCGATATCGACTGGGACTCGCCCGAGCTCGCGATCATCGAGAACGACCCGCGCTGGGTCTGCGACCCGCAGTTCGACCCGATCGGCCGGCACCCGTGGTACCAAGCGCAGCCGCTCGACAAGCAGATCGAGATGGGCCTGTGGCGGCAGGCCAACGTGGCCAAGGTGGGACTGCAGTTCGAGTCGATGCTGATCCGCGGGATCATGCAGTACACCGCTGCGCTGCCCAACGGGTCGCCGGAGTTCCGGTATGCGACGCATGAGGCGAAGGAGGAATGCCAGCACACGCTGATGTTCCAGGAGTTCGTCAACCGAGTCGGAATGGATGTGCCGGGCGGGAACATCTTCCTGCGCAGGATCTCGCCGATCGTGCCGCTCTTCGCAACCCTGACTCCACTGTTCTTCTACATGATGGTGCTGGGCGGCGAAGAGCCGATCGACCACCTGCAGAAGCAGTTCCTGCGCTCGGCAGGGGTTCAGCACCCGGCGATGACGCGGATCATGCAGATCCACGTCGCGGAGGAGGCGCGGCACATCGGCTTCGCCCACCAGTTGCTCGAGCGCCGGATCCCCACCCGTGGCCGCTTCCCGCGGCTGCTGCTGTCGCTGATGCTGCCGATCACCATGCGGGTGATGGTCACCATGATCATGATGCCGCCGCACCAGTTCTGGGAGACGTTCGACATCCCGCGCGAGGTCAAGAAGGACATCTTCTGGCGGTCACCGGAGTCGCAACAGACCAAGCGCGACGTCTTCGGGGACGTGCGGATGATGGCCCAGAAGTCCGGATTGATGAATCCGCTGTCCCGATTCATGTGGCGCCTGTGTGGGATCGACGGACGGATCTCCCGTTTCCGCAGCGAGCCCGCCTACGCAGCGCAGTAGTCTCGACAGCGCCGCTCATACGTTTCCTCCTCCCGGCGCGGCCGGCCCTGCATCGGTGGGCCGATCCGGCCGAGTGCCAACTCACGGAGTCTCAGTGCCCCACGTCATCACCCAGTCCTGCTGCAGCGACGCGTCGTGCACGTTCGCGTGCCCCGTCAACTGCATCCACCCGACGCCGGACGAGCCCGGGTTTGCCACGGCCGAGATGCTCTACGTCGATCCCACCTCGTGCGTCGACTGCGGCGCGTGCGTGACCGCCTGCCCCGTGGACGCGATCGGGCCTGCTCACCGGCTGCCGGAGGAGCACAAGGTCTACATCGAGATCAACCGCGTGCTCTCCGCAGCCGACCCGGCGAACGCGGCCCTGGACAACCCGGATCCCGGCAGCCGCAGCCGCCCGCCGATGGCGCACGCCGTCCCGCCCAAGCGTCTGCACGTGCCCGACGGCGATGAGGTGAGCATCGGGATCGTCGGCTCCGGACCGGCCGCGATGTACGCGGCGGACGAGTTGCTGCGGTACGGCAACGTCACGGTGGACGTGTACGAGAAGCTCGCCGTTCCGTACGGCCTCGCCCGGTTCGGCGTGGCGCCCGATCACACGCGCACCCGCAAGGTGGCGGAGCTCTTCGACGTGGTCGCGAAGGACCCGCGCTTCCGGCTGCACCTGAACACCGCCGTGGGCACCGATGTCACGATCGACGAGCTGCGCGCCCGGCACGATGCCGTGCTGGTCGCGGCGGGGGCGAGCACAGACCGCAAGATCGGCATCCCGGGCGAGGACCTACCCGGCGTCGGTAGCACAACCGATTTCGTCGCCTGGTACAACGGTCGTCCCGACCACACGGGGGACGACTTCGAGCTGGCCAACGGACGCGTCGTGATCGTCGGAAACGGCAACGTCGCCCTGGACGCGGCCCGGATTCTCACCGCGGGACGGGACGAGTTGCTGGGCGCCGACATGTCGCAGAAGGCGCTGGCCCGGCTGCGCGAGTCGAAGGTCGAGGAGGTGGTGATCGTGGCCAGGCGCGGCCCCGAACACTCGGCCTTCACGCTGCCCGAGATACTCGGCCTGACGGACGAGCGCACGGTCACCGTCGACCCCGATCCGGAGGTGGCCGAGTCGCTCGCCACCGGGGCGGACTCGCCGCTCACCGAGCGCAAGCTGGCGCTGCTCGAGTCGCTGCCGACCACGCCACAGGCGACACACGGCGGACCCGCCATCCGGCTGCGCTACTTCACGACGCCGATCGCGATCGAGGCCGACGGCGACGCACTCGTCGTCCGCGCCCGGCACACGACCACCGGCGCCGAGGTGGACATCCCGACCGGCCTGGTGCTCACCTCCGTCGGTTACAAAGGGCGCCCGGTGCCCGGTCTGCCGTTCGACGAGGCGCGGGGGGTGCTGCCGAACTCGGCCGGCCGCGTGCTGGACGACGACGGTGCGCCGATTCCCGGGGTCTACGTGACCGGCTGGATCAAGCGCGGCCCCAACGGCTTCATCGGCACGAACAAGACGGACTCGCAGGAGACGGTCGCAGCGATCGCGGCGGACGTCGCGATCGGGGTCGTGTCGTCGCGCCCGGCGCCCAAGGCCCGCGGCGGGCGTTTGGCTCGGCTCCTGCGCGGCTGACCACTACCCTTCCGGGTATGGCGGGCGAGCACGGCGAACCG
>CAJCHX010000721.1 GCA_903970215.1 Acidobacteriaceae bacterium | reverse complement strand
CCGGGCCGATCCCGGCGGGAGTCGGGCACCAGGCCGACCTCGCGGGGCGCCCCGGCCCGAACCAGCATCCGTCCAGTCCGCACCAGTATCCCGTGGTGCCCCAGTACCGACGCACCGAGTCGATGTCGAACACCGCACTCGCCACCGCGATCATCCTGGCGCTCGTGGCACTGGCCGCCATCGCAGTAGTGCTGGTCGTGCTGATCAACCGCTGAGATTAGGCGGGAATGCCATTCGAAACCGCATCGAGTCATTCGGCGACTTGACCCGAACATTTGTTGAGGTCGTAGGGTCGGCAACATGGGCAGACCGATGCAACCGCCAGAGCGTCAACCACTGGGATTCTGGACCTCTCGCGCCGCCGAGGCGATCCGTTCTCGTACGCGCGGCGCCCTCGCGGAGGTGGGCGTCACCCAGCCCGAGTGGTGGGTGCTACACCAACTGTCGCTACGCCAGGAAGGAAGATCCCGCTCCGAGGTGATCGACACCGTGGGCCCCAACGACACGCCCGAAGCGATCGTGGCCGCGTTGCAGTCCGTCGTAGCCAATGGGTGGGCACGTGAAGACGGCACAACCGTCTCCCTCACCACTTCCGGTGCCGACCGATTCGAGCGCGCAGCGGAGGTTCAACGCGCTCTCCAGCGCGAACGAATGCAGGGCATCAGCTCGGAGGAGTTCGCGACGACCATCACCGTTCTACAGAAGACGATCGCCAACCTGGGCGCGCACGCCTGGCACTGGTAGCTCGCCGGGCGACTTCCCGGTGCTGTACGACATTGCGCGTGACGCTGAGGGCTTCGGCCAGCATGATCGAGGGATGATGATCCGGCCCGCCGTCCCCGCAGACGCGTTGGCGATCGGGCGCGTCCACGTGCGGTCCTGGCAATCGGGCTACGCGGGCATCCTCCCGGCCGAACGGCTGGCCGCACTGCGGCCCGAGGAGCGCGCCGCACGTTATGTTCTCGACGGATCGGGTCCGCTGCGGACGTTCGTCGCCGACGAGGAGGGTGCCATAGTGGGCCTGCTCGGCGTCGGGTCGGAACGCGGGCTCGGACTGCTCGGCGGCCTCTACGTCGACCCCGACCACTGGCGATCCGGAATCGGCTCGGCGCTACTGCAGACGGCCCGCACTGAATTCGTCCGGGCCGGTCACGAGACCGCGGCGCTATGGGTGCTCGCGGGCAACAAACACGCGGCCCGGTTCTACCGAGCACACGCCTGGGCGCCCACCGGCCACACCAAGCACGAAACGATCTGGGGATTACCCGTCGACGAGATCGAGTACCGGACGGTGCTCAACCCGACCGAACGAACAGCCGACGGTCCACTGGCGTAGTCGACTCACCCGCCTCTTGGGTATCCATCCTCCAGTAGGGGCAACTGCGCATCATTGTCATAGAAGTAGCCTACCAGGCAATATTGCGTTTTTGAGCATTATGTGCAATTCTGCGTTGGGCAGCCCCAGTGGTTCGAACCCCACCGAGGGCACCAGGCGCAGGATCGATCCGACTGTGCGCCTTCGCATTCTGCGTCACCCCGCCACGGTAGGCGACCGCTCCGCGCGGGTGACCCATCAGTCACAAAAGGAGACGGCCGATGTCGCAGACCCACATAGCCACAGCGCCCATCAGCGTCAGGACCGGACGATGAGCTGGAGGTGGCGAGCGCAGTGCGCGGGGCTCGATCCCGAACGGTGGTGTGATCGCACGAGAGTGAGCCCGTGGCACCGCCTCCACTGCGCGGTGCTGTGCCCGGTGCAGACCGACTGCGCCATGGACGCGCTCGAAACCGAGGCCGACGGGGTGATCCGCGCCGGGGTGCTGTGCGACCGCACGACCAAGGCAGCGCGCATCCGCACCGAGCGCGAGTTGATCGACGTACTGACACGCCGAGGCGTGTCGAGGTGACGGACTGATGGCCACCCACATCCGCGTAGACACCGGCACCGGCTGCACGGTCGCGGTCTGTACCCGCTGCGACTGGCGCACGATCCAGGCTTCGACTGCGCTTGTATGGCTCACTGCCGCAACGCACATCAGGGACATCCATGACGACGCACAAGGGGCGTCGGAGGCGATCGGATTCGCGAAGCGTTCGAGAATCGCTCAGAAGCGCTCGTATGACTTCTCCCATGGGAATCCACACCACGATCGGGCTGGAACGGAATCACTTCGAAACTGAAATGGTCAGTGCCGCAGGTTGTTCCGACACGGCAAGGCACCCGTACCGCGGCGCCGGCTGATCGACCTCAACTACTGGGGCGCGCGAACTACTGGGGCGCGCGACGCTAGCCGTCACGCTCAAGTGACGACATGACCGCGGGCGGGCACGATACCGGTGTGGATACGGCGCCGTCGGGAACCGTTCGTCCTCCCGGTGCGTCCAATTATTGAGGGCGAAGGGAGACGGGATCACCCTCCCGCACACAACAGCCTGCCGGTCGCTGACCGATGGAACTCGGCCGCCCGGCCGCCCGAAGCCCTTCCCGTCCGGCATCGAAGACCGATATGTACAATATGTTGTGAATCGAGGCGAAGCGTCCCTCACTTCATCTCATAGCCCGCAGCCAGCAGGAGGAGGCCTCCCTGTGGAGACCGACATCGCAACAGCTTCCGCCATACACCCTCTCGACACCCCGCGTCCGGCGGCCTGGGAGCAAGACGCCCTCATGCGTTTCACGGCGCGGATGCTCGACGCCGATCGGCCATTCCCCTGCGTCTTCGGTGTGGACGCGATTCGCCGAGGCACTTTACGGGCAGGGTTCATCGAGCCTGGTGATGTCGCAGGGCTCGCGCGCGCATTGACAGACTTCACAGCAGTGGCTGAGACTCTCGGACGGCGGACATCCCTAGTCGTCTTCGTCCGCCCCGAGCAGACCGCGGACGATCTATCGATCGACCAGTATCGCGCCAGATTCTGGTCGCTGTTGCAGGGGGCTCATCGTCTCGACCCGCACTCCTGGCCGACCGAGATTCCCACCGACACGACCGACCCTTCGTTCGAGTTCAGCTTCGCAGGAACTCCCATGTTCGTCGTCGCGAACACCCCGGCCCACTCCGATAGGGCAAGCCGCTTCTTCGAATACTTCGCCATCACATTCCAGCCACGCTTCGTATTCGATGACATCACCGCGCACAGCACACAAGGATTGAACGCCCGGAAGATAATCCGTGCCCGTCTTCGAGAATACGACTCTGCGACTCAAACCCCTCTGCTGGGTAATTTCGGGGAAGCCGGCAACCAAGAATGGAGACAATATTTCCTGGAAGATCACAACGAGCCGTTCCCCGAGAGTGCAAGGTGCCCGTTCCAGGTGGCCAAACCTGAATCCAGACCGGACCCGGGACCGACCTTCTTGGCAGTACCAGTTCCTTCTCTCACCGCAGGACTCCGGGACCTACTTCCCGAGCAGGGCAGCATTGAGGTCCAACACGACCAGCCCGGCAAGACCCACGACTGGCACCAGCACAGCGTCGAGGAGGAGCTTTTCATCGTCAGCGGTCAGTTAGAGGCGTTCTGGATGAACGACGACGGCGAGCACCGGACGCAGACATGCCGTGAGGGCACACTCATCGTCTTACCCGCAGGAACACGGCATGGTTCGATAGCGGGCCCAGAGGGCGTGATCTACCTGATTCGGCCGAAGGGCGGTCGAGCGGCTGTCACCACTTTCCTCGATCCGACGGAGTACCCCGTCAGACACTCTCCGCTCCCCGACGCCGCGTCCGATGGCCTCACGCCGCGCCAATGACATTCCCGCCCGCCATCTCGCTGCCTGAAGTGCCCGATCGGAGCCACTCGAATGACATCGATTACGCGTGTCGGTCGATGGACCAAGACCTTTCCGCGCGAGCTTTGGATAATCTCTGCCGCCACATTCATCAATCGCTCAGTCGGATTTCTTGGATTGTTCGCAGCTGCCTTCTTCACTTCGTTGCGATTCTCGCCCGCCCTCGTCGCCATCGCACTCTTCCTCGTGGGAACTGCAGGAATCACCGGGTCTGTGATCGGTGGGAGGATGGCATCGATCCGCGACCCGATCTCCGTGCTGATTTTCGGATCGCTGCTCAACGTCCCCCTTCTGCTCGGACTGGCTTGGACAGCGAGGTACCCGATCGTCGTACTGGCATTGTCAGGGGCCAGCGTCGCGGTGTCGCAGTCCTTCCTGGCACCGGCTGCAACGTTGGTTACGGAGTCCGGTTACGCAGGCAGCACCGCCACGGCCTTCGCCTTCTACCGGATCTTCATCAACATAGGATCGATCATCGCCCCCGCGATCGTCGGTGTCCTCGGAGCGTTCGAATTCCCGCTCCTGTTCGTGATGAGCGGAGTCGGATCGATCTTTACCGCTGTGCTGCTGATCGCCGGACGGAGAATGCTCACGACGAATCGCGCGGCTCGGATAGATCCCGTCCCGGATCTATCAGACGACACCCCCGCTACTGGGCGCGGTCGCACAGTCGCGCTGTGGGCCGTGATCATCGTGTTCGCTGTAGCCATCGCGATCTACGCTCAGCATCAGAGCGGTATCCCCCTCTCGGTAGATCGGCTCGCGGGCGGGGCGCGACTCTACGCAACCCTGCTGGTGATCAACCCAGCGATCATCATCGGCTGCGAACTACCGTTGAGCTACCTCGTCTCACGGCTACCGTGGCGCTACTCGCTCGCGATGGGGGTAGCAGCGAATGGCGTTGGGCTGGCGATCACCGGGTTAGGCGAATCGTGGGTCGTATGCATCGCCGGCTTCGTCGTGTTCTCCCTCGGCGAGGCTCTTTTCGCCCCCCAGGCGAACGCAGCCGTCGCCCAACTCAGCCGGCCCGGCGAGAACGCTCGCTTCCAGGGCTACCTCTCCGCTGCTCAGACAGCCGGGATCGCGGTCGGTCCAGCAATCGGCGCATACGCCGCAATCACCGCACGCATTTCATTCTGGTCGGCCGTCCTGGTGATCTCGCTGCTGATGGGCGCCGCGATCATGGTCGTTGCGAACCCCCGCCGCGGCTTCAGGATTAAGCGGAAATCGGCATCGGTACCAGTACCCGGCGAACGAATCTCTCATACGGATGGAGCCAGAAATACCATGACGTGTAGACCTGTCGCGCTGATCGTCGACCCCGTCAGCTCCGGGGCGATGTATGCGTCGATTCTCGACGACCTCGATGTGTCATACCTGCTTCTCGACACAGACCGCGCCCTCCACGCCGGACTCCGATCGAAGCCCACACCAGGCGCCCTGAGTTTCGACGAAGACTTCGGGAACTCCCCCGACCGTGTCGTGGAATGGGCCCTCGACCAAGGCGTGACGTATGTGGTGGCTGCATCCGAGTCGGGCACGGAGCTGTGCGAATATCTCCGGTCCAACCTGGACAGAGTCCCCTGTAACGAGGTTTCCGAGCCCGCGCGCAGGTGGAACAAGGAGCACATCTTCGCAGCGCTGGCTGCCAGCGGCGTAGACACGTTGCGGACTGTCGTCGTCGACTCGGCCGACGATATCGACGACGCCGCGCTGGCGGCACTGCGGTCCGAAGGAAGCCTCGTTGTCAAGCCGGCCATCGGAGCGGGTTCCGTCGATGTACGACTAGTCCACGACCCCACCGACCTACGGACCGCTGTGACGGCCATCGTCGATCACCCCGGCTTCTTCGGTGACCGCCCGCGGGTACTGCTACAGGAGGCCTTTCCGAGCCCCTATCACGAATACGTCATCGACACCTTCACCTCGGGTGGCAACCACGAGATCGTCGCAGTGAGTGTCTATGAGAAGCACCTCAGCCACACCGGGGACTTCGTCTACGACCAGATACGATGGCTGCCCGCTGATGACCCCGCCGTCCCTGACCTGGTGCGGTACTCGCGCTCGGTGCTCGATGCCCTGGGCGTCCGCGTAGGACCGTCCCACATGGAGGTCATGGCGGGGCCTCGGCTCGGTCCCCGGCTCATCGACTTCGGTGCCCGCGCCCACGGCTCCGGACACCCCGCGAAGACCTTCCACCTCACCGGTCGCTCCCAGATCCACCGCGAATGCGCCTATATCAGCGGCACGGACCACGAACAGGCCCTTTACGCACTCTCGCAACATGGTGCGATCGTCTTCTTCAATACCGACAGCCACGTCCGCTTCAACGGCTCAGTGACGGCCGAGGACCTCGACCGGCTACCCGGGGTGGTCGAGTCGGCCGTCAATGCCTCCGCTGGATCGGTTCACACGCCAACGCGGTCCCTGATAGACGGGCTCGCCCTCGGGATGGCCTTCATCGTCGCTGACGACCCGAATGAACTCGCGGAACGCGCCCGGGTCGTTCGATCCCGGTTCGATCGCGGGCTCACATCACTGGAGGTCTGATTGTTCATACAGACGCCTACGCAGCCGCGCCCTCAACCTCCACCGACCCGCGCGGAGCCTTCACGCGGAACACACGCGGGAACAGCAGGGCGATCCGCGTGCCCGCGGTCGACAGTCGGTTGCGACCCTCCCGGCTGCCGGATCAGTCGGTGAGGTGCCGAGTGTGCGCCCAGCGAGTGAGGGCGTTGCGGTTGGACTGCTGCGTCTTCCGCAGCACATTGGACGCGTGGGTCTCCACGGTCTTGATAGAGATGAACAGGTCCTCGGCGATCTCGCGGTACGTGTACCCGCGCGCCAGCAGCCGCAGTACCTCGAGCTCGCGCGGGGTGAGTGAATCGAGTTCCGGATCGAGCGCCTCCGGCACCGGCGAACGACCGGTGAAGGAATCCAGGACGAATCCTGCGAGCCGGGGCGAGAACACCGCGTCGCCCTCGGCGACTCGCCGGACGGCGTCGGCCAGCTCGGATCCCGAGATCGTCTTGGTCACATATCCTCGCGCGCCCGCGCGAATGGTGGCGATCACGTCCTCGGCGGCATCGGACACGCTGAGCGCCAGGAACACCGGCGGCTTGGCGAGGCGGGCGCGCGGCGCACCGTCGGACACGCCGCGGAGGACGGCCACCGCACCACCGCCGGGCATGTGCACGTCGAGCAACACCACGTCGGGCCCGGAGGTGAGGATGCCGCGGACCGCGTCGGCCACCGTCCCCGCCTCTCCCGTCACGTCGATGCCCGCCTCGCGGGCGAGCTCCGCCTTGACACCGGACCGGAACACGCCGTGGTCGTCGACCAGGAACACCCGATACGTCATGAGCCGTCCCCCTCCGATCGCTTCGCCGCGCCGCGCGGCATGGTCATCTCCACCTCGGTACCCCGACCGGCCGACGACTTCACCGCTACCGACCCGCCACGCCGCTCGATGCGCCCACGAACCGACTTGGCCAAGCCCTGCCGGTCCGAAGGTACTGCGGCAGGATCGAATCCCACGCCGCGGTCGCGGACGAACACCCGTACGGCATCGTCGTCCACCTCGACGAAGAGGTCCACGGACTCGCACCCCGCATGCTTGGCGGCGTTGACCAGAGCCTCCTTCGTGGCGCCGAGCAAGGCGGTGTAGCGGTCGTCGACGCCGAGTTCACCATTCTCGACGTCACCCACCGTCACCAGCGCGACCCGAACCCCGTGCACGTCCTCGACCTCGCCGGCGACCAACCCGAGCGCCGCGGCGAGCGACGTGGCCGCTGCCGACTGCGCACCGAACAGCCACTGGCGCAACTCCCGCTCCTGGCCGCGCGCGAGGCGCTTGACGGCCGCAGCGTCGTCGGCCTGCTTCTGGATCAGCGCGAGGGTCTGCAGCACGGAATCGTGGAGGTGCGAGGCGATCTCCTCGCGTTCGACGGTGCGCACCCGCGCGGCCCGCTCCTCACCCAGGTCCCGCCACAGACGTACCCAGATCGGAACGGTCAGCAGTGCAACCCCCACCAACGTGACGACCACGGCGAGTAGCGAGGTGCGCAGCGTGGACACCGTGACCCGGCCGAGCAGTACGACACCCAGCCCGACCACCACCAAGGTCGCGCCACCCATGATCCGCGCCCACGTCAGCGCCCGTGCCCGCGAGGGCCGCGCGGACGGTGACCCCAGGTCTCTCGGCGCCGTGTCCGCCTCGCGCCATACGAGAGCGGCGCCCACCGCGACCACGACGATCGGGACCACGAACGACGAATCCTTGTCGCTGGCTATCCCCGCGAGCAGTACCCCGCCGAGTACCCCCAGGATCGCCATGCCCAGCGAGCGGCGGCGCTCGGCGGGCGCGGGCGGATCCGTATCGGTACCGGGGGGACACATGAACCACAACAGCGCATATCCGACAGCACCGGCGCCGAGCAACGTGAGCAGCATGATCGCGATGCGCACGCGCATGACGTCCACGCCGAGGTGATCCGCGATACCGCCCGCGACACCACCGATCACCCGGCCGCCGGACCTGCGGTACATCCGCGCGGTCGCCGGCCGGGGTCCGACGGGGCGCGCAGGTACGCCGTACGCAGCGGGCGGCCCGGTCTCGGCGAGGCCGTCGACGGCGACCGTGGGCGCCCCACGATTCGGGTACCCGGGCGTGGCACCCGAGAATCGATAGTTGGCGGACGACGGAACCCACCCCGTCCGCACGCGGCGAGCGCGGGACCTACGTTCACGACGTCCGGCCATCACACCCGATACTGACACGTCGTGGAGGGGTCCGGCATCGGGGAAGTCACCCAGTGGACCGGCACCGAGGATTTCAGGGGATATCCCTATGGTCGGCGCGGCGCGGCGCGACCAACATCGTTCCCATGAGTACGAGCACCTTCTCGAATCAGGTACGCGACATGTGGGACACGCGCCCACTGCGCGCCCGACAGACGCCGTTCGCCGGCGTCGCCACCGGCTTCGCGCGGCGCTACGCCATCGACGTGGCGCTGGTCCGCGCCGCACTGATCGCCGCGACCCTACTGGGCGGCGCAGGAGTGGTCGCCTATCTCGCCGGTCTGGTGTGCATGCCGAAGGAACCGCCTGTCGCCGCGATCGGCTACCGGCATCACCGCAGACGCCCTGGACCGGCGAAGTTCGTGCTGGTGGTGGCGGTGGTGTTCGCGATCATGGCCGGAAGGTCGATCGGGCCGAGCTGGCCGGGTAGTGCGGTGGTCTCCGGCCTCCTGCTGCTGGCCGGTTGGTATCTGCTGCACCAGCGCTG
>CAJCHX010000720.1 GCA_903970215.1 Acidobacteriaceae bacterium | reverse complement strand
CTTGCGGACGACCTGCTCGGGCGTATGCCTGCGTCGCGACATCTACGAACTCCTTGAACCCATTCTCTCGGGTCTTCGAAGCTCTCATAACGACCGGACCGAACCACAGGGGTCCGGCCACCCCGTCGCCGTCGGAGATCGAGCAGGCCAAGGCCGAGATCGATAGTGACGAGGCGGCCGTCGCCAGCGACAAGAGGGCTCTGCGGGAAACGAAGCTCTATGCGCCGATAAGCGGCACCGTCGCGTCGACGGCCGGTGACGTGGTGGGATCGGAGATCTCCGGAGACGCTTCGGCCAGCGGGGGGTCCTCGTCAACAAGCACGACTCCGACAGCCACGGGCTCCACTGCGATCACCGGCTCGTCCGGTTCGAGTTCTGCGTTTGTGACGATCATCAACTCCAAGACACTCACGATGACCGTGTCGCTCAGCGAGTCTGACATCTCGAGCGTCAAAGTTGGTCAGGTCGCGACCGTTTCGATGAGCGCCCTGAGCGGGGTTGAATTGGCCGCGCGTGTGACCTCGATCTCACCGCTCGGAACCGATAGCAGTGGCGTCGTGTCGTACGACATCACTGTGACAACGACTCAGAGCAATTCGAAAGTTTTGCCGGGCATGAGCGCTACCGCCGACATCGTCACAGCGCAGGCACAAGGCCTGACCCTCCCGACCGATGCGCTCACTGCCGGCGGTGGCGGTGACACGGTGCAGCTTTACAGCGCCGGCAAGACCACGACACAAGCTGTCACGGTAGGCCTGCGAGGAACGTCACGTGCAGTGATCACGAGCGGTCTGAAGGCCGGCCAACAGGTCCGGATCACGGTCTCACTGCCTTCGCTCGGTACCAGCAGTACGTCGACCACGAGTACGACCAGCAGTCCGTTTGGGTCCTCTGGCTTCGGCGGTGGTGGCTTCCCCGGGGGAGGCGGCAGCCTGCCCTCTTTCCCGGGCGGTGGTGGCGCGCCGTGATGCTGCGTGATCGGCGGCCAGTCATCAATGTCGAGGACGCCCGCAAGACATATCAGCTCGGTGACATCTCGGTGCATGCGCTGCGTGGGGTCACGCTCGAGATCAAGCGCGGGGAGTATGTGGCGATCATGGGACCGTCGGGTAGCGGCAAGAGCACGCTGATGCACATCCTCGGATGCCTGGATACGCCGACGTCGGGCTCGTACCGCCTCAACGGCATCGACGTCAGCAGCATGGCCGAGGATGACCTCTCGGACCTGCGCAACCGTTACATCGGCTTCGTCTTCCAGGGTTTCAACCTGATCCCGCGCACCCGGGCGATCACGAATGTCGAGTTGCCGCTCACCTACGCCGGACTGCCACGCGCCGAGCGTCAGCGGCGCGCCCGCGAGGCGCTCGCCTCGGTGGGTCTGGCGAACCGTCA
>CAJCHX010000719.1 GCA_903970215.1 Acidobacteriaceae bacterium | reverse complement strand
GCGAACACCAAGCAGATGTCGGCGCTCCTGGCCTCCAGCCCAGCCGCCGGCCTCCTCGACCAGCCCGGCAACGGACCGGTCACCGCCGCTGTCGCCTTCACGGCCTGGTCACATCTCGGCCGGGTTTGCTCCGAAGCGGCCTTCGCCAGTCTCGCCGGTGTCAACCCGATGAGTTCTGCCCGTCGGTCAGGACCGCGACGGTCTGGCCGTTCCTGCCCGTGCTGCCGCCCTGCGAGACCTGCCGGGCGGCAGCGGGGAGGGTGACGTGGATTTAAGGCCCAACCCGGCGGCGGAGGTAATCGGCGAAGCCGGCGATCGAGAACGAGAGCTGGGCGTGCTCAGGGGAGTGGATGATCCCGGAGCGGATCAGGGCGTTGCGAACGTAGGAGGTGGCCGTGAGGGACCGCCCGAGCGCTCGTGCGACGTCGCCCGACCGGACGACCCCGCCGGGCGTCGGGTCTCCCCGAGGAGGTCAGCCATGGCGTTCACGTACCGCAACTGGACCGGCCCGAGCTGTTCGTAGCGGGACTCGTACATGCCGTTTTCGATGAGACGCTCGACAACGGGCACTGCGGTGGCAACATCCGCTTGGGTGATTGCAGGGAAGGTGTCGTGCCTGGCGCGCGCAGCGGCCCACGTTTCCGAGGCGTAGAGCTGCAGGAAGTAGGGGTAGCCCTTGGCGTGGTCGACGACGTCCTCGAGCGCGTCGGCATCCCAGCTCACGCCCTCCAGCCTCGCTGGCTCCACGACGGCCGGCCTGGCGTCGGTGCGAACCAGGAGACCGGTTCGCTCGAAGCGGAAGCGCTCCGTCGATGTCGCGACCTTGGCGATGTAGCCCGGCAGGTACGGCAGGCGGCCACCGATGAACCCCAGAGGCAACTCGTCTCGCAGCTGCTGGACGATTTCCACCAGGGCGCCAAGAGACTCCGCGCGCAAGATCTGCAGCTCGTCCACGATCAGCGCCACACCGACACCATCCGACCGGGCGGCTCGAGCGAGTTCCTCGAGCGTGTCGAGGAACAGGTTGTACCCATCGGCACCGTTAGGGGCTGCACCGAGACCGGCGCCCGAGCCGAGGACCTGAATCGATCCGCCCCGCTCCTGCAGGCGCTTCATGGCTCGTCGCTGCTTTCCTGTGGTCGGCAGGTTCGAGCCGGCCCTGCGGGCAACGTCGCCGAAGGCTTGGTCGGCACGACGTTTCGGCGCATCTACACATACGTCGCCAGCCAACCTGCTTCTTCAAGCTGTTGGGCGATCTCCTTGAGCAGGGCGGTCTTGCCGGTGCCCCGCAGACCGGTGAAGACGAGGCAGTTCGCTGCGTATCCCGCCTCCAGTTGGCGGCGCAGACTGTGAGCCAGTCCGAGCTGTTCCTCGCGACCGACAAGCACCCGCGGCCTGTCGTTGGCACCGGGAGTATGTGGATTCGGGACGCTCGTCAATAGCCCCGTTCGGCGTCGTAGAGGTTGCGCAGCGGCTCGCCGGTCGTGAACCGCTCGAGGTTGTCGAGGAACAGGTCGACGAGGGTGGCGTTCTCCGTCACCAGCGTCGAGGCGGAGTGGGGGCAGAGGAGCACGTTGGGGAGGTCCCACAGTGGTGAGTCGTCGGGCAGCGGCTCGGTGGCGGTCACGTCGAGGGCGGCGCCGAGCAACCGGCGGGAGCGCAGGGCGTCGATCATGGCCGGTTCGTCGACGACCTGCCCGCGCGCCACGTTGACGATCACGGCGCCCTCGGGCAGGGCGGCGAGCTCGGCG
>CAJCHX010000718.1 GCA_903970215.1 Acidobacteriaceae bacterium | reverse complement strand
ACGAACACCAGGGGCATCGTGCGTCGCGTCACGGTCCGACTCTACGAACCGGGCATCCGGGACCGGGACCGGGACCCGGTGTTACGCCGGAGTAACCGCAGTAACGCCTCCATGAAGACATGTGTGAAACGGCGTGGGAACAATTTGCGATCCACATTCGTCTGAGAGAGTAGAACGCGCATCAGGTGACACTCGTATCACCGGGACGGAGGAACCATGACCGCCAATACGACTACCCACGCCGGTACCGCATCCACCGTCAACCCCCTCACCGCTGCCGACCGCTGTGACCGTTGCTCGGCCGCCGCCCGAGTAAGGGCAGTACTGCCATCGGGGTCAGAGTTGCTGTTCTGCAAGCACCACTACAACGAGCACCGCGAAGGGCTCGAGGCGAAGGGTGCCGTCCTACTCGAAGAGGCGCCTGTCGCCGCCGTCTGAGACGAGGGCGTCGTCGCTCTACGTGCCGATCATCTCCACGTACGTAGGGCGACGATCCGCTCCTTGAGCTGCTCAGCCGAGGCCATCGCAGTAACGGGGCCGCCCAACCGAGCGCGCAGCTCGTTGTGCACGACGCCGTGCGGCTTGCCCGTGCGATGGTGGTGCATGGCGACCAGGGAGTTGAGTTCACGACGCAGCGCGGAGAGCTGAGCACCTGCCGTCGCGCGCTCGGCCACTGCTGGTGGCGGTGTCGGGGCGGCTGCCGCGACCGAGCGGGCATCGACCTGGTCGGCTTGGCGCTGCTTCAGCAGGGCGCGCATCTGGTCGGCATCGAGCAGCCCCGGAAGCCCCAGGTAATCAGCCTCCTCGTCGGTGCCCGCGAGCGCCGCGGTCCCATATGACGAGCCCTCGTAGATCAGCTGGTCCAGTTCGGCGTCGGCGTGTAGCGAGACGAACGCCTTCTCCTCTTCGCCGGGCTCGTCCTTGGTCTTCTGGGCGTCCGCGATCAGTGCATCGTCCAGGCCCCCGGACTCACGGTGCGGCTTACCGAGGACGTGATCGCGCTCGTCCTCGAGCTTGCTGGCGAGATCCAGCAGCACAGGCACAGACGGCAGGAACACGCTTGCGGTCTCACCGCGTCCCCGCAGTCGAACGAATCGCCCGACGGCCTGCGCGAAGAACAGCGGGGTCGACGAGCTGGTGGCGTACACACCCACCGCGAGCCGCGGCACGTCGACGCCTTCGGACACCATCCGCACGGCCACCATCCACTTCGCGGTGCCCGCCGAGAACTCACTGATCCGCTCCGACGCGGTCGGATCGTCGGACAGCACCACTGTGACCGACTCACCCGTGATATCGGCCAGCAGCTCGGCGTAATCCCGCGCGGTCGTCTGGTCTGTAGCGATCACCAGGCCACCGGCATCCGGCATACCGGACGCGCGGAGCTGTTCGAGTCGCGTGTTCGCGGCCGCCAGAACCGCCGGGATCCAGTCACCGTGCGGGTCGAGCGCCGTGCGCCAGGCCCGCGCGGTCTGCTCCTTGCTGAGCGGCTCGCCCAGGCGCGCGGTGAACTCCTCGCCGGCGCTGGTCCGCCAGCTCGCCTGACCGGAATACGCGAGGAACACTACCGGCCGCACGACACCGTCTGCGAGCGCATCGGCATATCCGTAGGTGTGATCCGCCTTGGACCGCTGCCCGCCCCCAGGCTCCGGCTCATAGGTGACGAACGGGATCGGGCTGTCGTCGCTGCGGAACGGTGTACCCGTCAGCGACAACCGGCGGGTCGCGTCGCCGAAGGCCTCCCGGATGCCGTCGCCCCAACTCTTAGCATCGCCGCCATGGTGAATCTCATCCAGAATCACCAATGTCTTGTACGCGCTGGTACGCGAGTGGTGCTTGTACGGATGCATCGCCACCTGCGCGTACGTCACCACCACACCGTGGTAATCGGACGACGTCGCGCCCGACGAATTGCTGAACCGCGCGTCGAGGTTGATACCGACCCGGCTCGCGGCCTCGGCCCACTGGTACTTCAGGTGCTCGGTCGGGGCCACCACGGTGATCCGCTCGACGGTGCGGTCTGCCAGCAACTCCGCGGCCACCCGCAGCGCGAACGTGGTCTTGCCGGCGCCGGGGGTCGCGACCGCGAGGAAGTCCCTCGGATTCGCGCTGAGGTACTTCGTCAGGGCACGTCGCTGCCAGGTACGTAGCGAACCGGACATATGACCTGCGCACTCCTCGATGACCGACGATGGGGACCGGCGTCAGTTTACCGGCAACACGCGCCCCGTCCGCCCAGCCGATTCCTGGCGACTGGGGAAGACTGGAGGGCGATGACAGACCGAGGCCACATCTGGATCCGGTACGTGCCAGCGGTGCTGTGGCGGACCGTGGTCAAGTCGTACAACGACTCGATCCTCGCGCAGAGCGCACAGGCCGCCTTCTGGCAGACGCTGTCGCTCCCGCCCCTCCTGCTCGCCCTCCTCGGCCTCACCGGCTACGTGGGCTCGATCTTCGGCCCCGACACGCTCGCCGTAGTGCACGCCAAGATCATCGCCGTCGGACACACCGTCTTCAGCCCGTCGGTGGTCAACGAACTGCTCGCCCCCACCGTCGACGACGTACTCCGCCGCGGGCGGGGCGATCTGGTCTCCGTGAGCTTCGTGACGGCGCTGTGGGCGGGATCGTCGGCCATGTCCTCGTTCGTCGACTCGATCGTCAAGGCGCACGATCAAACGTCACTGCGCAACGGAGTCCGCTCACGACTATTCGCGCTGGGGTTGTACGTCGAGTTCCTGGTGCTGGCCGTGTTCACGCTCCCACTGGTGGCTCTGGGTCCGTCGATGATCTCGCGGCACATCCCACGGTCGTGGCACCCGGCGAGCGTGCGGATCTTCGATTACGGCTATTTCCCGGCGGTCATCCTGTTGACGGTGGGCGGACTCGCCACGCTCTACCGGGTCGCGTTGCCACGCCCCCTGCCGTGGCACCGGCTGCTGCTCGGCGCCGCACTCGCCAGCGCGATCTTCATCGTCGCGTCGAACGTCCTCCGGGTGTACTTGAAGTGGGTCACCACCCGTGGCAACACCTACGGCGCTCTCGCGACTCCGATCGCCTACCTGCTGTTCACGTACTTCCTGGGTTTCTCGGTGATGGTGGGCGCCGAGTTCAACGCCGCGGTGCAGCGGCAGTGGCCGGCCAAACAGACCCATGTCGACCAGTGGCGCGGCTGGATTGCCGACCAGATGAACGCCGCCGGCATCGAGAGCCCCGGCCGGGTCGCGGCCGAGCAGCTCAAGCGGATCGCCTCGGGACCGATCACACGACCGATCCGCCGCCGGGACCGACAGGACGCAGAACAGGACGCACCTGAACCGTCCGACTCGGCGGACCCTCAAGCACCACGTCCCGCACGACCAGAGCCGCACGAGCGAGATGCGGGCTGATTCTTACTTACGCATCCGCGCGTAGATCTTCTTGCACTCCGGGCACACGGGCGAGCCCGGCTTCGCAGACTTGGTCACCGGGAACGTCTCGCCGCACAGTGCGACGACGAAGGTGCCCATCACCGCCGACTCCGCGATCTTCTCCTTGCGTACATAATGGAAGAACTTGGGCACATCGTCGTCGGTCGACTCATCGGTCGTGACATCGGGCCGTTCCAGAGTCTTCGTGCTCATGACTTCATTGTGCCGGACATACGTGGGAGAGTGGACTTGTGGGAGAAACCAACCACGGTGCGTACCTGATCACTGAGGCAGAGCCGTCGTACGAGGACCAATACCGGGCCCGCGTGCGGCGCTATCTGTTCATCATGGCGTTCCGGATCCCCATGCTGGTGCTGTCAGCACTGGTCTACACCTGGACGCACAACGGTCTGCTGGCCCTGGCGGTCCTCGCGGTCTCGATCCCGATCCCCTGGATCGCGGTCATCCGCGCGAACGACCGCCCCCGCCGGCGCCGCGTCGAACCGAGCCGATTCGACGCGCCCAAAGCCGACCAGATAGCCCTGCAGGGGCATCCGATCCACACCATCGACGGGTAGATGGCCGATCACTACGAGCTGACACGCACGTGCCGGCGGCTGAGGCCTGCGCTGCTGGCCGCCGGCTTCACCGAGTGCGCCATCCGCGACCTGCTCGGCGCCTCGTCGTTCGGAGCTGTCGAACGCGGCGAGCCGGGTCCGGTGCTCGCAGCAGCAGACGGACCAGACCCGCTCGCGGTGTTGACCCGGCTGTTCGTGGCGCATGCCGCGGTGGACCGCGCCGACGCGCGGCGTGCCCTTGCTCCGGTCACCGTCGATGAAGCGATCTCGTGTGGCCTGCTCGAGCCGGCGCTCGGCGCGGAGGGCGACGGCGAGCAGGTGCGGGCCGCGCTCTCCGTGCGCGCACTGGACACGTCCACGCGGGACGACGCCGGTGCGACGGGGGGAAGTTCCAGGGCGAGCGAAGCGACGGGGGAAAGTTCCAGCGTCGGCACCGAATGGCTGGTCTCGGATCTGGACGGCCGGATGTGCCCCCGCCCTGACGACCGCGAGCAGGTCATGGGCGTCGGCCACGCCTCGTTGTCTCTGCTCCGTGCGACGCCCACGACTGCTGTGGGCCGGGCGCTCGACCTCGGCACCGGTTGCGGGGTCCAAGCGATCAACGTGGCGAGATTCGCCACCGAGGTGGTGGCCACCGACCTCAACGATCGCGCAGTCGGGTTCGCCCGCGCTTCGGCCGCATTGTGCGCCACCACCCTCGACGTGCGCCAGGGCCCGTGGTTCGCTCCGGTCGAGGGTGAGCGGTTCGACCTGCTGGTCGCCAATCCCCCTTTCGTGGTGGGTGCGGGGCGGGTCGACCACACCTACCGGGACTCCGATCTCGATCTGGACGGCGCGTCGGAACTGGTGGTGCGGGCGGCGCCCGACCACCTGACGCCCGGGGGCACGGCGGTCCTACTGGCGTCGTGGATCCATCGCGCCGATCACTCGTGGCGCGCCCGGGTGGCATCGTGGATCCCCGCCGATGGCGTCGAAGCGTGGGTACTGCAACGCGACGTGGCCGATCCGGCGCTGTACGTGGGCACCTGGCTGCGCGATGAGGGCCGTGACCCCCGGACCGGCGCCGGCCGCGAGAAGTCGGACCGGTGGCTGCGCCGGTTCGCCGAGGCGGGCGTGACCGGCGTCGGCTTCGGTTTCGTGTACCTGCGGGCGATCGACGGGCCGAGCAGCGTCGTGTGCGAAGACCTCGCACACCATTTCGAAGACCCGCTCGGCGGCGAGGCGCCGGCCCACTTCGCTCGGATGGCGCACCTTCGTGAGCTCGAGGCCGACGGCGCGGACCTGGGCGCGACCCGGTTGCGGATCGCGGACGACGTGGCGCTCGAGCGCGTCTTCAGACCCGGCGGGTGGGACGGCGGCGAGCGCGGCGGCTGGGACGAGGCGGTGGTGCGGGTGACGCGGATGTCCGGGCCTCGATGGAGTCACGACATCGATGATCTGGGTGCGCGTCTACTCGCGGGCTGCACGGGCGCACTCACGCTCGACGATCTGGTCGACCTGCTCGAAGCGGTTTCCGACGACGGGCCGCTGCGGCCGGCCGCATTGGGACTGGCGACCGACCTGTACCGGCACGGGTTCTTCGAGCTCGGATAGGCGCTGGGCCGCGATCTGCCGCCGAGATTTTCGAGGCTGAGCGACGCCATATGTTCCTCTTATCAACTTCTCAGAACATCGATGTGTTTTCGCAGGTCAGCGCTGCACGCCTCGGGAACTCACCGCCTCGCGTGGTCGTTGAACCTGTTGTACCGACGCGCACAGGAGGTCGTTCATGACAAGTCCAGCCATCACCCGGCCACAGCTCACCGAGGCCGATCTCGACGCTCAGAGCCCCGCCGCCGACCTGGTCCGTGTGTATCTCAACGGGATCGGTCGGACTGCGCTGCTCACCGCTGAGGACGAGGTGGAACTGGCAAAGCGCATCGAGGCGGGGCTGTACGCGCAGCATCTCCTCGACAACAAGAAGCGACTCACGGCCGCACGCAAGCGCGACCTGGCGTTCGTGGTCCGGGACGGGCAGGCCGCTCGAGCGCATCTGCTCGAGGCCAATCTGCGGCTCGTGGTGTCGTTGGCCAAGCGCTACACCGGCCGCGGGATGCCGCTCCTCGACCTGATCCAAGAGGGCAACCTCGGGTTGATCCGGGCCATGGAGAAGTTCGACTACACCAAGGGCTTCAAGTTCTCGACCTACGCCACGTGGTGGATCCGGCAGGCCATCACCCGCGGCATGGCTGACCAGTCCCGCACGATCCGGCTGCCGGTCCACCTCGTCGAGCAGGTGAACAAGCTTGCCCGGATCCGTCGGGAGTTGCACCAGCAGCTGGGCCGCGAGGCCACCGATGCCGAACTCGCTCGCGAGTCCGGCATCCCCGAGGAGAAGATCGCGGACCTGATGGACCACTCGCGTGATCCCGTCAGCCTCGACATGCCGGTCGGCTCCGACGAGGAGGCTCCGCTCGGCGACTTCATCGAGGACGCCGAGGCCGCATCGGCGGAGTCGGCGGTGATCACCGGTCTGATGCACAGCGACGTCCGGGCCGTTCTCGCGACGCTGGACGAGCGCGAGCAGCAGGTGATCCGGTTGCGCTACGGCTTGGACGACGGGCAGCCGCGGACCCTCGACCAGATCGGCAAGTTGTTCGGGCTCTCGCGGGAGCGGGTGCGTCAGATCGAGCGCGAGGTCATGGTCAAGCTGCGGAACGGCGAGCGCGCCGACCGCCTCCGCGCCTACGCGAGCTAGAGCGTTCCACCGACCGGCGGTTCATCCGCCGGAACAGGCTCCGGGCGGCCTCGGTCCCCCTCCCTCAGAGGTCGCCCGGTTCCTTCGCGGCCCCGTCGCCTGTCAAAGGCGGCGGGGCTGCGCCTGTTGCGCGAGGGCGTCCCGGACTCCGGCGGCGCCGATCTCGATGGTGATCGACAGCACCGCGACGCCGGTGGTGCTGGCCAGCACAGGCTGGCAGTCGATGTGCCGGATCTCAGGCACCTCGTAGGCCAGCGTGGCGACCCGCACCACCACGTCCTCGAGTGCCGAGTGATCGACACCCGCCTCTCCTCCGAATCCCTCGAGCAGCGGAGATGTACGAGGCGCCGACAGCAGGTCGCCGACCGCGGCGTCGGTGAGTGGAAGGAGCCGGTACGCGCGATCGTCGAGTAGCGCAGGGACCGCGCCGCTCAGACCGAACGAGAGCATCGGCCCGTATTGCGGATCGTTGGTATAGCCGATGGAGCATCCGATGCCTATCGGCGCCATCCGCTGCACGTGCAGCGTGGACTCCCCCGTCGCTGCAGTCAGCTCCCGGAAGGCCAGCGCCACCCCCTCGGGCGTGCCCAGGTCGAGACGCACCGCCGCCAGGTCGGCGCGCAGGCGCCACCGCTGTCCCATCGCCTTGAGCGCCACCGGATATCCGATCCGCTCGGCTACGGACACCGCCTCGTCGGCCGACGCCGCCACTTCGAACGCCACCACCTCGATCCCGTAGTGCCGCGCGAGCTCGGCGCTCTCGACGAAGTCGAGCTCACGCGGCCCGGGCGCTTGCGCCAGGTGTTCGCGAACCAGCGTGCGCGCGGCTTGCGAATCGACGCCCGTGGGTCGGGCGATGGGTGATTCCGGCCGGGCCCGCCATTGCGCGTAACGCCACGCCTGCGCCAGCACCCCCGCTGCCCGTTCCGGCTCCGGATACGAGGGCACCGAACCACGCACTCGGCGACCCCGTCGGTCCGTCACGGCCAGTAGCTCGGAGACACCCTCGATGGCGAGGAACGTCGACACGATCGGCTTCACCTGCCTGCGGGACGCCGCCAGCAGCACCGCTGCGTGCTCCTCCGCGTGGGCCTCGACCGGCGGCACGAACACGACGATGATCGCGTCGACCCCCTCATCGATCAGCGCGGCGTCGAGCGCGGAGGCGAACTCCTCGGCTGTCGCGCCCGCCCCGAGGTCGACCGGGTCGCTGCACAGCAAGCCCTCGCGAATGCCCGTATGGCTGGCCAGTACGCCCAGGGTGGTCGAATTGCCGATCACGGCGACGCGCGGGCCCGCCGGAAGCGGCTGATAGCTGAAGAAGGTCGCACAGTCGAGCAGATGTTGGATCGAATCCACCTGCACCACACCGGAACTCTCGAACAGCGCCTCCGCGTACCGCGCTTGTTCTCGCGCGTCGAGACCGCCGCGATGCACAGCTACCAGGGGTTTCTGCCGGGCCAGGCGTTGCGCGAGCCGGGCGAACTTGCGCGGGTTGCCGAAACTCTCCAGGTACAGCAGCACTACCTCCGTCGCCGGATCGCTGTCCCAGTACTGCAGCACGTCGTTGCCGGAGACGTCGGCACGGTTGCCCGCGGACACGAATGTGGACAGGCCGACTCCGCGGCCGCGTGCGGTATCGAGGATCGCGATCCCCAGTGCGCCCGACTGGCAGAAGAATCCGACGTTGCCGCGGCGCGGTACGACCGGTGCGAGGGTCGCATTGAGGCGGACCTCGTCATCGGTGTTGATGACGCCCAACGCATTCGGGCCGACAAGGCGCATTCCGTGGGACCGGACCGCCGCACGTAGGCGGTGTTCGGACTCAACGCCCTCGCCACCCACATCGGAGAACCCCGACGACACGACGAGCAGGGTGCGCACCCCCTTGGCGAGGCAGTCGTCGAGCACCGCGTCCATATTGTCCGCCGGGACCGCGACCACGGCGAGATCGACGGGGTCGGGGATGTCGCGCACCGTCGCGTACGCGCGAACCCCGTTGATCGACCGCCGTTCCGGATGTACGGGATACACGGGGCCGGCGAAGTCGCCTGCTATCAGATTCTTCAGGACCGCGTGGCCGACCTTCGACGGCGTGGCCGACGCGCCGATCACGGCGACCGAGCCAGGCTGCAGCAGGTTTCGCACGCTGCGGGCCTCCGACGCCCGCTCGCGCGCCTGCCGCACAGACACCAGAGCCTCGGTGGGATCGATGTCGAACTCGACGTGCACGACGCTGCCATCGAAGCTGCGGCGTAGCTCGTAACCGGCCGCCTTGAAGACGGAGACCATGTACCGGTTCTCCGCCAACACCTCGGCCTCGAAGCGGTGGAAACCGCACTCGGCGGCGGCGCCCGCCAGGTGTTCGAGCAGGATCGGGCCCAGACCGCGGCCCTGATGCTCGTCTGCGACCACGAAGGCGACCTCGGCCGACGTGGGCTTGCCCATGTCCGCCAGGCCCTCGTACAGGCCGACGGCGATGATCCGCTCGCCCAGCATCGCGAGCAGGCAGACACGCTGGTAGTGGTCGACGGTGGTCATCCGGGCCACGTCGCGCGGCGACATCACGGGATACGGGCCGAAATACCGTAGGTATCGCGTCCGCTCGGACAACGCCGTATGGAACTGAAGTACTCGATCGGCGTCGTCGGGCACCACCGGCCGCAGGTGCACCACGCCGCCATCCGAGGCCAACACGTCGGCGACCCAGTCCGCCGGGTAGTCATAGGGGCCACTGGCGGGTCGGCGCACACCGGGTTCAGTCACGAGGATCCTCCGGGTCGAGGCCGTGCAGCGGAAAGACCGCGGCGCGGGCACGAGAGATGAAGCGGTCAGCCGTCGCGTCGGTCGATGTGTCACCGGGATCCGCCGAGCCCGGCTCCCAGGGCGTGAATCGGGGCTCGCAGCCGTCACCCATCACGGTCGGGACGTGCTCCAGCGACGGCAGCCGACCCGGCGGGTAGCTCGCCAACGCGCCCAGCCACGCGGTGGGAACCGGTGTCTCCGGTTCGATATCGCGGCCCAGAGCCGCGGCGATCAGGTGGGTCCAGATGCGCGGCACCACGTTCACCACCTGGTACCCGCCTCCGCCGACGGCCAACCACCGACCGTCGCAGAGCTCGTCCGCCAGGTCGCGCATCGCGAGGATCGCCGCCCTCTGCCCATCCACCGACAGCGCCAGGTCGGTCAGCGGGTCGGTGGCGTGTGAGTCGCACCCGCACTGACTCACCAGCAGCTGCGGCCGGAACTCGCGCACCACCGAGGGAACCACAGCGTGGAAGGCGCGCAGCCACAACCGATCCGGACAGCTGCTCGGCACCGGGACGTTGACCGCGAGGCCGCGCGCGTCGGGTCCGCCGAGTTCGGTGGGATAGCCGGTTCCGGGCCACAGCCAGCGCGGGTCCTCGTGCACCGACACCGTCAGTACGCGTGGGTCGTTCCAGAACACGGCCTGCACCCCGTCCCCGTGATGCGCGTCGACGTCCACGTAGGCGATCCGATCGAAGCCGTTGTCCAAGAGCCATGAGATCGCGATTGCTGCGTCGTTGTAGACGCAGAAGCCCGACGCGAGACTGCGCATCGCGTGGTGCATTCCGCCTGCCACGTTCACGGCCTTCACCGCGGTGCCCGCCGCGATGGCGCGCGCGCCGGCGAGCGTCGACCCGACGATGCTCGCCGCAGCTTCGTGGACGTGCGCGAAGATCGGGTTGTCGTCGTTACCCAGGCCGTATGCGGCGAGCGCCGGCACCTCTGCAGCGCGCAGCGGACCCAACCGCCCGGCGAGCCGCACAGCGTCGATGTAGTCGTCCGAGTGCACCCTGCGCAGTTCGCGGTCGTCGAGACCGGAGGGGGTGGCCAACTCCACTCCTTCGAGCACGCCTAGAGAACGAGCGAGTTCGACCGTCAGCTCCAGCCGGATCGGATCCATCGGATGCGAACGCGAGAACCGGTACTCCATGGCCTCCGGGTCCCACATCACCATCGAACTCCCGGCGTAGCCCATGGTCGCAACACTAGCGGCCGACGAGCGGCGAACTCGCGAATCCGGCACCTCTCTCGGCCGCCCCCAGCCGGTAAGCTGACGGTGACGAAGGAGCGGCTAGTTGAACGATCTGGTTGATACAACCGAGATGTACCTGCGCACCATCTACGAGCTGGAGGAAGAGGGCGTCGTTCCGCTGCGCGCGCGGATCGCCGAGCGGCTGGAGCAGAGCGGACCGACGGTGTCGCAGACAGTCGCGCGGATGGAACGCGACGGACTCCTGCACGTCGCGGGCGATCGACACCTCGAGCTCACCGACAAGGGCCGTTCGTTGGCCATCGCCGTGATGCGCAAGCACCGGCTCGCGGAGCGGCTGCTGGTCGACGTCATCGGCCTGCAGTGGGAGAACGTCCACGCCGAGGCATGCCGCTGGGAACACGTCATGAGTGAAGAGGTCGAACGGCGCTTGGTCGAGGTGCTCGGCAACCCCACGACGTCGCCGTACGGGAACCCCATCCCCGGCCTCTCAGAACTCGGCGTGACCACACTCGCCGTCGACCAGACCCCCAACCGCCTCACCGACCTGCCGAAGGGCGGGCCTGCCGCCGTCGTCATCAAGCGCCTCGCCGAGCACGTGCAAGCGGATACCGACCTGATCGGGCGCTTCCGCGCGGCCGGAGTCGTGCCCGACGCCCGGGTCATGGTGACCGTGCAACGCGGATCGGTGCAGATCTCCGTACCAGGACACGAAGACTTCGAGCTGCCGGACGAGTTGGCGCACGCCGTCTTCGTAGACGCTGTCTGACGGGTCGCCGCTACGACCCGGGCAGCAACGTCCGCGGATTCGGTCAGCGGGTGTTCAGTTGCGGCCGGTAGCCTCTCGCTCATGAAACTGGTGGTGACCGGCGGCGCCGGCTACGTCGGAAGCGTCTGCACGCAGGCCCTGCTCGAGCAGGGCCATGAGGTGACCGTCATCGACAACTTGCTGACCGGGAACCGCGACGCGGTTCCCGCAGGGGCGGAATTCGTCGAGGGCGACGTAGCCGAGGTGGCGGCCGATGTACTGGGGGCGGACCCGGATTCTCCGCGGTTCGACGGGGTCCTGCACTTCGCGGCGAAGTCGCTGGTCGGCGAATCCGTCGTGGCGCCGGAGGTGTACTGGTACGGCAACGTCGTGACCTCCCTGGCGCTGCTCGAAGCGATCCGGCTTTCGGGAACACCGCGCCTGGTCTTCTCGTCGACGGCAGCCACCTACGGCGAGCCGAAGACGGTACCGATCAGCGAGGATGCTCCCACCGCGCCGACCAACACCTACGGCGCCACCAAACTGGCCATCGATGCCGCGATCACCTCGTATGCAGTCGCCCACGGCCTTGCGGCGGTATCGCTGCGCTACTTCAACGTCGCCGGGAGTTACGCGGGCTTCGGCGAGAACCGAGTGGTCGAGACGCACCTGATCCCCCTCGTGCTGCAGACCGCCCTCGGGCAGCGGGACAAGATCTCTGTGTTCGGCAGTGACTACCCCACGGACGACGGCACCGCGGTCCGCGACTACGTACACGTCAAAGACCTCGCGGACGCGCATCTCCTGGCGCTCCACCACGCCACCGCGGGCCGGCACGATATATACAACCTTGGGTCGGGCGAGGGCTTCTCGGTGCGCCAGGTGATCGAGACCTGCCGCGAAGTGACAGGCCTCGACATCCCCGTCACGGACGCGCCGCGCCGCGCCGGGGATCCCGCAGTGCTCATCGCGTCGTCGCAGCGCGCGATCGACGAGCTCGGCTGGCGCCCGCAGCACACCGATCTGCGCGACGTGGTGTCCGACGCGTGGGACTACACCCGGTGCCTCGGCGACCGCGCCCACGCGGCCCGCTGACGCGCCTCGCTCACGCGGCCGTCGGGACCCCGCTGATGCGCCTCGCTCACCCCGCCATCGGGATCGGTTGCGTGCGCCCCGGCAGCCTCACCCCCAGCTCGCAGGCGACGTCGTTCCCGACCTCGACGAGCTCGGCCAGGCATTCCGGAGTCATGCCGCTGTCGAACGCCTGCAGGAGCAGCAACGCTGCTCGGTACTCCGGGTCGGCGGCCAACGCCGCGTCCAGCCCGATCCCGACCATCGGGCCCACCGAGCGCACGTAGCTGATCCCGGCGACGAGGGTCGCGGCCGCCGCCCGGGGT